>CALUZF010000114.1 GCA_944325165.1 Candidatus Gastranaerophilales bacterium | reverse complement strand
GTAATTTTTTAACAAATCATAACCAGGGTTGTTATATAATGCATCAAATCTTTTTGTATTATCATTTATTTCTGTGACAAATATTTTCTTTTTAAGTCTAGTATAATCCGCGATATTTAATGTTTCCTCTACAATACTATTTGTGTGTTTAATTTGTTTCTGAATTTGTTTTCTTAAAATGAATTGATTATTTAAAATGTTCTTAATAGAATTTACTAAAATATGCTGTTTCTTTAAATCAATTTTTCCTTCTGTAGTAGGAATAATTATTTTACATTCATTTCGAATAGAATCTAGACTTAACTTATATTGTAATGAGCCAACATAAAATCTATCAAATTGCAATTTGGCATATTCGGATAAGCAAAAATAAAATAAATATTCTGGTAATAGTTTATTTAAATCTTTAACTCTTAGGCGAGCCATATTCTCTGAAAAATTATTCTCGCAATCTTTGTTAACAAATCCAGCAGATCCAATAGTTCCTACATTTGTTATACATACATCCCCATTAGCTAAAGAATAATTTATTATGTTTAAATGTTCTTCATTGCTTATTTTTACTGCATTTTCAAAAGACACTATTTCATCATTAATATCTTCGCCTCTTATATATGGTATTGAATAAATTTCTCCAGTTTTATCAATTAAAGCATCTTTACTTAATCTCTTTCCGCCATTTACATCAACATATTTTTCTATGTTTTCAAATATAAATTTATCTGTACTCGAAATTTGTATAAATTTTTCTTTTGGATTAAAAAATTTGCAATCAATTCGTTTCAAAGATTTTGATAATTGTTTTGAAAAACTAATCATTTAATTCACCTCTTTCAAATTTTAAAAAATCATTATAGATTAGTTCCAAATCCCCCATCTCTGATGTCGATCTGCCTGCGTCATTGTGTCCAACATCTGCACTTATAGCCATAAATGTTTTAGGTTGTTGCTCATTAGGACTTATTTTTTTTGTTAAATATATTACAGATGTTTTAACACCAGCGTCTTGATTTACGAAAGTATTTTTAGGTAAAGAGATAATAGCCCGAATAATATAGTGATCCATTAGCCATGATCTAAATGCTAACATATGTTTTCCTTGCCCTTCTGTGTTAAGAACGCTCTCGTCTATAACAGTAATTAATTTTCCACCTGGCTTCAAAATATCATAATATCTTTCTAAAAACATAATATTTGATTTCAACGATGCTACATTTTTATTTGTTATTTTTCGTATATCATATTGCTCTAAAATTCTATTTTCTTCTGGAACTTTTGAGTTATATTTCATGCTGAATGGAGGATTGGTCAAAACTACATCAAATTTAATATTTTCCATTGTTGATTTAAATTCCTTTAATTCATCTTGTCTTTCCCTAGGTAATGTTGGTTCAATTTGAGTATCTTTATCTAAAGTGTCGGCAAGAAAAATATGACTTCCTCCATCTCCGTGTAAATACATATTCATTCTTGTGATTGGAACAATATCGTCATCACTTGCATCTACTCCATATATACTGTCTTTTTTTATTCGCTCTTTTAATTTATTTTTTTCAATATCTGTTAAAGAATCTGGAATTTTATGAAATAAATCGCTTAATGCAAATATTAGAAATCCACCAGTGCCACATGAACCATCAATAATTTTATCTGGAATTAATTCGCCTTCATTATTTTTATGAAATTTTAAATTTGCTAGTTTAACAATAAATTTTACAACAGATCTTGGCGTAAAAAATTGTCCTAATTCTTTACCTCTTACTGATGACTCTAGAAATGTTTCAAACACTTTGCCATTTATATCATCTTCAACGCTTTTTAAATTATAATTTTGTATTAATTCTACAGCACTTCTTATTGTGCTAGGCTTCAAATTTATTGTTTCATTTTCTTTAAAAATTCTTTTCTTTTCGCCTTTGGCAACAAGTCTCTCCAATTTATTTCTATCTTCCGCAAACAAATTATTAATAGGATCAGCTATTACTTTTGATTGTTTATCAATATAATCTGTACTAAATGCAAAATCTTCAATGCTAACGTTTTCACCATTATTGATTTTTTCTTCCATTCTTTTATCTTCATACATTTTTATAAATAATAATTTTGAAAACTCATAGAATGCCTTTTTGGGACCAATTTTTTCAGCACTACGTATTTTATTATGTGCAGAATAAAGAACAGCTCTCAATTCATTAATTTCAGGTTTTTTAAATTCAAACTTTTTCTCAGAAACTGCTGTTTTTCTTAAGTTATTAAAACTTAGAATGGATACAAGTTTCTTAAATTTTTCATTCTCTTCTGTAAAATCGGAAAATGATAATTTTAAAATTTCTTTTCTTTCGTCAGGCTTATGAACATAAGTAGTATTCCCATTAGTAGTAACACAAAATTTAATCGGGTTGCTTCCTATATAATCTCTGTTGATAACTGAAGCATATTCTTGTGCTTCATGTACATATGATTCAACGTTTATTTCGGGAGATTTTGCTTCAACTATAACCAAAGGTGTTTTTGAATCGTTTAATTGATAATCTGGAATAAAAGATGTCTTTTTCAATCCTTTCCCATATTGCCGCATTGTAAGAACTTTTTTAGTAAATATATTTTCTTCTTTAAAACCTAAATAACTAATTAGCTTTATTATAAAAAATTGTTCTACATCGCTTTCATTTCTTAAATTTTCAGAATTACAAAACATATTTTTCATTTTTCTTCTCCTTATTACATCTAATTTTATCTATCCACTCTGGATTATTTTTTATAATTTCTTTTATATCCAATGGAACATCCTCAACTGCCATAGCCGCTAAATCAAATAGTTTATTTCTGGCTTTGTCTTGTAAATTCAAACAATTGGCTATATCATTAAGTCTTTTATAGTTTTGTGGAGGCTTTGTATTACCCTGTTCAATATCCCATAAATACGATTTTGTACAATCACAAAAATTGGCAAGTTGTTGTAAACTTGTCTTTCCTCTACATTTTCTTAAATACTCACCAAATTTATTATTTTTCACAAATTCTCCGTAAATATGTTAGTTAACAAACTTACAAATACATTATACTAAAAATAACCTTAAAAACCAAATAATTTCACTACAAAAAATAAAAGTTTTATTAAAATTCTAATTTGCCTGATTAATTTCAATAAATATACCATTTTAATATGTCGGCAATTCAGTTAAGCAATTTTCCAAATAAAAATTGCCGATACCGGCAATTTTGTAAATCTCTATTTCTTAAGTTGAAGGGCTTCAATAAGCATATAAACATTAGTGCAGGGATTCCATTCCCAAATTCTATATCCCTTGTTGCCATCATACTGTTTTTCATGTTCTGCTACTCGTTTTTGATAAATAACTTTTGAATTAGTAACCGCATCATCAAGTTTTGGCAAGAAATGTTTTTTGAGTATATTCTTATCCGACTTATTATAACTAGAAGTTTCCCCTAATTTTTTCAAAAGTAATTCGTCCATAGCTCTTAATAGCTGACTATTATTCATAGTTTTTTCAACTTTACCATAATGAGATAATAGCCAAACCTCAAACGCAAGATTTGAAAAAACAATATTAACACCTGTTTCGCTTGAAAGTTTTAGAGAGGCTATTAACGATCCTTCTTCAAAAGTATCATCAATATCAAACACACACCAAACTTGATTCGCCCCACTTTTAAGTAACTGTGTACCAATTTTTACTAATCCTGCAGGATCATCATTGTGAAACTCAACTTTAACATCATAAATGCTTTTTTTGCTTTTAACAAGTTCAAAATAATTTCTTTCAGTCTCTTTTCCATTAGTTAAAATGTAAAAAGTTTTTCGTACTTTTAGATTCTTTTGTATTCTACCCATACTACACCTGCTTGTTCATATTTGGTAAATCTGAATAAAAACCTGCTAAATACTTTTTACTAAATAAATCATTTTTCCTAACACCTTTAAAATCTGCTAATGAAACTAATTCGCTTACACCATATTTATTTTTACTAGTAAAATAAATTTGATCTCTTCTAAGATCTTCATCCATTAACATAACATTATGTGCAGTGCATATTAACTGGGCATTATTTGTATTTTTATCTATTGAATTGAACATCTTTATTAAATAGTCAGCAACTAAAAAATGTAATTTTGAATCTATTTCATCAATAAATATAACTCTTCCCTTATCAAGTGCAGCAAGTATCCAACCTAAGTAGCAAAGAAGCCTTGTTGTTCCCTCTGAGTGAAATCCTTTATCCTTGTATAACATGACATTTCTTTCGCCAACTTTTTTGTTCTTTGAATTATAAACATCAAATTTAGTATCAAGATCAATATTATACATGTTTTCATTTTCTTGTTTTAATTGACCATACATATTTGGATTTGTTTGCATTCTCATATTGAGAGCAAGTACTGCATTTAAATCTCTTAAATCTGCAACTTTATCTTTTACAACTGTCATATTTCGTATACCTATATCAGCTTTTTGAAGTATTTCAAGTGCTTGCTTTTTATACTTTTCATTTTCAGTCGTATAAATATCTAGCGAATTTGCATTGTTTTCAAACACAATAAGTATACTGCCAAACCATTGTAAGACATCTTTTATATATTCAGATATAGACAAATTATAATTAAGGCCTATTGATAAAAACAACACTGTGTCTGGAACATTTATTAGATTTTGGACATTTGCATTCCCTGTTATATCAATTTTATTATCATGCCTTTTAAATACCTGAGTTAACCTTTCTTTTTTTCTAAACAACCATTCTTCTTTAATCTTCCCTTGTAGAATAGTAAAACCATATTTATAGTATGTGTTATTTTGAATTATCTCAACTTCATATAAAGACTCTTTTTCATATGAATCTTCATAAAAAGCGAATGGATCATTTGCTTTTATAACATAGAATTGTGGAGCCGCAGATACCTGAATTGCATTATACATATATTGTAAGCCCTTAATGACATTTGATTTACCAGAAGCATTTGCACCAAAAATTATTACTGATTTCAACAATTCGTTTGGTTCATCTTTATTAAACAAGGACTCATCAACAAAAAATGTATTTATTTCTTGTAATTCATTTACATTAACACTTTGTAAACTTAATTGATTTTCCCCATAAAACGATTTGAAATTGTTGAATCTAAAATTTATTAACATAGTTTTTTGTTCTCCTGATACAATATTATAATATATTATATGCATTTGTCAAGAGCTTAACCACTACTTTTGTAAAATATTTTCAATTTATGTACT
>CALUZF010000113.1 GCA_944325165.1 Candidatus Gastranaerophilales bacterium | reverse complement strand
GTAGAATTATAGATATAGATTTAGATACAAAAGAAAATATCGCCAAAAAAATCTTGGAGGTTGTTTGTGATTAAAACAGATTATATTATTTCTAAAATCGAAAAATATGCTTCATTAGAGCTTGCTGAACCTTGGGATAATTCAGGTTGGCAGATTAACCTTGGTCATGATTATACAAATAAAGTCTTAGTGGCATTATCAATGACAAGAGATGTACTAGAGCAAGCAATTACCAACGATTGCGATTTAATTATCACACACCATCCAATGATTTTTGACAGTATTAAAAAAATAGACAATGATTTAATTATAGATACTATTAAAAATAATATTTGCGTATATAGCGCACATACAAACCTTGATAAAACAAGCGGTTCTACAACAGACCAATTATGCGGAGTATTGGGTTTGCAAAATCCTATTCCTATTGATAATTATGTTAAAAATGTATGCCTAAAAGACGAATTAGCGCTTGAACAATTAATCACAAACATCAAACAATCTCTTAATTTAGAACATGTAAAATTAATAAACCCAAATAATATTGAAATAGTTAAAAATATTGCAATTTGCGCAGGCGCAGGTGGAAGCTACATCGATAAATTAAAAGAATATGATGTCGATGTTTATATTACAGGCGATGTAAAATTCCATAAAGCGCTTGAAGTAGAAGGTTTTGCAGTAATTGATATTGGTCATTTTGAATCAGAAATCCCAATATTGCCACTAATACAAGGTTTAATCGCAAAAACAAAAGTTGAAGTGATAATTGCAAAAGAAGAAAAACCCTGGGTAATCGTATAATGGCGCTAAGATTTTTAACATCGGGAGAATCCCACGGACAATGTTTAAATGCAATAATTGACGGAATTCCTTATGGATATGAGCTTGATTTTGATTTTATAAATTCAGAACTTGCAAATCGCCAAAAAGGCACAGGTCGTGGCGGAAGGATGCAAATAGAACAAGATAAAATCAAAATTAAATCTGGCGTAAGACATTCAATTACAACAGCAAGCCCCATTTCAATAGAAATCAAAAATAGAGATTGGCAAAATTGGATTTATCCAATGAGCATTGAAAAAATAGATTTTAACTCATTGGATGAAAAATTAAAAAATGAAATTTTAGAAAAAATCAAAGAAAAAGAAATTAAAAATTTTCGCCCTGCACATGCTGATTTAGCAGGATGTATAAAATATGGTTTTAATGATATAAGATATGTTCTTGAGCGCTCAAGCGCCAGAGAAACAGCAACAAGAGTAGCGCTTGGAGCAATTTGTCAAAATATTTTAAAAAATTATAATATTGAATTTGGTTTTGAAATTCTACAAATTGGCGAATGTCAAAACAAAAATGAATTTGAGAATTACATAAAAGAATATCAAGCTCAAGGTGATTCTTTAGGCGGGATAATCAAATTGACGATAAAAAATCCGCCAATAGGACTTGGCAGTTTTATTCAATGGGACAGAAGATTAGATGCAAAATTAGCTAAAGCATTAATGTCTATTCCTGCAATAAAATCGATAGAGTTTGGTCTTGGAAAAGATTATGCAAAGATATCAGGCTCAAAAAGCCATGATGAAATATACTTCGAAAATAATAAATATTGTCATAAAACAAATAATTCAGGCGGTATAGAAGGCGGAATGTCAAATGGCGAAGATATTGTAATTACAATTGCAATGAAACCTATTCCCACTATGAAAAAAGCACTAAACTCAGTTGAAATCAAAACGCACAACCCCGCTCAAGCGCATTTTGAGCGAGCAGATAATTGTGCTGTCTATGCATGCGGAGTTGTTGCAAAAAATATGAGCGCTATTATAATATTAGATGAATTTTTAGAAAAATTCGGAAAAGACAATAAAAAAGATATAGATTTATCATTTGAAAACTATCAAAAGAGGATAAATGAAATATAAAAGAATTGCTCTAATTGGAATGATGGGTAGCGGAAAAAGCACAGTTGCGAAGGCTTTAGCTGAAAAAATAAACTTTGAATTGCAAGAGCTTGATGAAATTTTTGAAAAAGAAGAAAATATTTCAATTGCAGATTTCTTTAGAAAAAATGGAGAAGAAAACTTTAGAATCAAAGAAACACAAATCCTAAAAAATGCACTTAAAAAAGAAAATACGATAATCTCTTGCGGTGGCGGAATAATAATCAAAAAAGAAAATAGAGATTTATTATTTCAAAAAGACATCTTAACAATTTATTTAAAAGCAGATAAAAATACAATTTTAAAAAGAATTAAAAAAGATACTAAAAGACCTTTATTAAATACAAAAAATCAATTAGAAACAATTGAAGAAATTTTATCAAATAGAGAAGTATTTTATAATCAAGCAAAATACACAATTAAAACAGACAACAAAACAATAGAAGACATAATAAAAGAAATAGAGCAAATTAATGAATAAAATTGAAATAAATACACAAGAAAATATTAAAAGTGAAATTATAATCGAGGATGATTTAAGAAATAATATTCAAGATTATCTTGATAATAGAAAAAATTTTTTAATAACCAACACAACAATTTATAAATTGTATCCTGAAATTATATACAAATTCAATTCAAATAGAATAATAGTAATAAAAGACGGTGAAAAATATAAAAATTTTAAAACTTTTGAATATATTATAAATAAATTATTAGAAGAAAAAATTGAAAGAAAAGACACAATTATTGCTCTTGGCGGCGGAGTTATAGGTGATTTAGCAGGGTATGTCGCAAGCTCGATTTTAAGAGGAGTTGAATTAATCCAAATTCCTACAACGCTTTTAGCAATGTGCGATTCATCAATAGGTGGAAAAACAGGTTTCAATACAAAATATGGAAAAAATCTAATAGGTTCATTCTATTGTGCTAAAAAGATTTTAATTGACCCTCAATTTTTAAATACATTAAATGAATACGAATACAAATGTGGACTTGGCGAAGTTTTAAAATATGCTTTTATTGAAAAATCATGTGATAAAAATTCTGACTTTAATTTAATTAATTTTCTTACAAACAATCAAAAAGAAGATATAAAAAGACAGATGAATTTTATAATCAACTCATGTGCAAGTCTAAAAGCTACAGTAGTTAATTCAGATAGATTAGAAGGCGGTTTAAGAAAAATTCTTAATTTTGGACACACATACGCACATCCAATTGAAACGCTATCCAACTATAAAAAAATCTCACATGGTGAAGCAGTAGCGCATGGCATAAAATATGCAAGCAAACTAGCAGTTATAAAAGATAAAATTTCAAATGATTATTACAATCAAATTATTTCATTATTGGAAAAATATGAACTTTTAAATAAAAAAATAAAATTTAAAAGCTCAAAAATTTTAGAGCTTATGACTCACGATAAAAAAGTTGAAAATTCAAAAATTAACTTGCTTCTTCCAATTGCACCTGCTGAAGTTGGGCTTTTTGATAATATTGATTTGCCTTCAATTGAAGCTTCGCTGCTTTAGCATGGTTACCTAATTTTCTCATAACATTTGCAGCTTGTTCATAATTATAAGCCATTTGCTCATAACTTTCATCAGTCCTTGAAAAAATACTTAGAGCATTTTTATAACCATCAAGAGCCCTATCATTTTCGCCTAAATATTGAGAATTTTGAGCGTCATTTGAATAAGTATCAGCAATTAAAGAATCATCGTTTGTTTCTTTAGCAGTATCAATAGCTAAATCACCATATTGAAGAGCATTCTGCTTATCATATTGCCTTGTAAATAAGCTTGAAATTCTTGATAATACTCTTGTTTGAGCGTCAGTATTATCTGCTTCGGCACTATAAGCCACGCTTGATAGGTAATTATCCATAGCAGGATAAAATTCGCTAAATTCATCATAAATTTTGCCGGATTTATAATAAGCTTGCGCTTTTAAATTATAATCATCAGCTTTTGTTGCTTCATAATAATCACGAAGCGCATAATCAACATAATCATAATTATCAAAAATTTTGCCACGTTCTATATGGATTGCAGCTTTAATATTTTGATTTGAATTTTCATCCTCAGACATTACCCCTAATGCCTCATTTAATAGGTTAATAGCATTAATGTCGCCTTCATTAGTTTGAGGCATATTTTTAGCTTGAGTAAATAAAATTCTTGCCTTTACATCAGCCTCGCACAAAGCAGAAAATAAGCTTTTTGGGCGAGTTTCTTGAGTTTGAGAATCTTCAGAAGATAATTCAAAATCACTTTCGATATCAATCTCACCATCATCATAAACAAGAGGGGTTTGTTCTTGTTTTGGAGGTTCTTCAATTTCTGTGATTTTTACTTCTTCTTGTTTTTGGGGTTGCTCTGTAATTTGAGCTTCTTCAATTTTTTGAGCGTCAATTTTTTCTTGGGCTTTTTTTGGAAATTCAAGTTGAAAATCAGGGTTTATCTCACTTGGATCAGCTTTTAAATTTATTTTTTGTAAAAATAGAGTATCAATCCATTTTTCTACAACATCAGAAGGCTTATTTAGGGCAGATGAAATATAAGTATCTGAAATTCTTGAAGCATTTTTTAAGTTTGAAACGATAATTTCTCGAGATGGATTTTCTTTATAAGATTCTTTTTCAACAAGACCTAAATATAAACCAACTTCCTCTTTAACATCATCCGGTGCGTTTATTGCAATTATTGTGCTTCTAAAATCTGTAAGCACTTGGGAAATATTGATTTGACCTTTTGTATAATCAATTGCTACTTTAGTACCGTTAGGGAAAGTCTGGTTATTGTTTGATTCAGAATTTAGGGTATTTTGGGCATCAGAAGACTTATCGCTATTTTTGCGATATTGATTATGATAATTAATATTTATCGGATAAATTGAATTATACAAAATACGCCCCTGTTTTTACCCCATAAGTATTATAGGAAAAATGTTTCATGATTTAGTCATACAAATATATTAAAAATAAGTCTTTATACCAACAATTTAACAATTTTTTATCAAAAATCAATTAATAAAAAATAAATTAACAATACTTAAAAAAAGAAGATTATTGGCATGTTTTGAATTATAATTAAACTAGATTACTAGGAGTTTATAATATATGGCGCAATACGTTTTCAAAATGAAAAAAGGCGATTTAGAGATAGAATTTTCCTCAGACGATGCCGAATTTGTTGAACAACAACTCGAAAAATGGAGAGAAGAAATACTTAAAAAACACGCATAGTTACAACAATTAAGGAAAAAACGTGTACTACAACATTAAAATAAAATCAAATGGATCAGAATTTAGTCTAGAATCTAACAACAAAG
>CALUZF010000112.1 GCA_944325165.1 Candidatus Gastranaerophilales bacterium | reverse complement strand
AAAAAATCAAAATATCGAAAATATAAGCTAAAAACAATTCAAAAAGGCGAAGTTGATGATTTTAAATCAATGAGAGAAATATTATCGAGAAGATTTAAAAGAATTAAACAAGGTCAAATCGAAGCACCGGATTTAATTATAATTGATGGCGGAAAAGGTCAGCTTTCTTCTGTTATAAAAATTATGGAAGAATTCGAGCTAAAACTAAATATAATTTCTCTGGCAAAAAGAGAAGAAGAAGTCTTTTTGCCTCATAAATCAGAGCCTGTAATTTTTGCGCTAAACAGCCCAGCCCTTCAACTTTTTCAAAGAATAAGAGATGAAGCACACAGATTTGCAATAACTTTCCATAGGCAATTAAGAAGCAAAAATATGCTAAAATAAAACCCCTTTGTCAGGGGTTTTATTGTATATAATAACTGAATTATTATTTAGATAATTTTACTAACTCATCATACATTCCAGAATTAATAATTTCATCCATTGAAAATGTCTGCAAAGCTTCATCAAGACTACTTATCTGTAAATCTGCCACTTTATCTTGAATAGATTGTCTTATGCTTTCTAAGTGAGGAGTTAATCCTTTAGATAAAGCTTCTTTACTTGCTAACGTATTATATAAGCCAGCTTCTTTTAATTCTTTTTCTGAAAACTGTTGAAACGCATCGCTCAATCCTGTAATTTCACCGGTTGCTAATTTTTCTTCAACTTGCTCAATGACATGTCTAATGCTTTGACTTATATCTTTACTAACTTGTTGAGTTGCTTCAGTTGCTACCTTGGCACCAGCTTCAGAAGTAGCTTGCGCAACAGTTTTTAATTTAGGCTTAGCTTCAGCTAATTTATGATACATGCCGGTATCAACTAGTTCTTTTTCAGAATAATATTTTAAAGCATCATCTAAATCTTCAATTTGAAGATCATCTATTTTTTCTTGAATACCCCTTTGAAGTGATTCTAATTGAGGGGTCAACCCTTTAGATAAAGCTTCTTTGCTTGCTAGCATATTATATAAACCAGCTTCTTTTAATTCTTTTTCTGAAAATACCTCAAGCGCATCGCTCAATCCCGTAATTTCACCATTTGCAAATTTTTCTTCAAATTGTTCACGAATATGTGTGGCACTTGCAGATAAATTCTTAGCTGCTTGTTGAGCTACTTCTTCACCAGCTTTTGCGCCTGCTTCAGCTGCTTTAGCTCCAGCTTCACCAGCTTTAGCGCCTGCTTCAGCTGCTTTCTTTTTAACATTTTCAAGATAATACTTTCTTCCTTCACCAAATAAAGACTTAAAGCCTTCTTTTAAATTACTGAAAAATTTTGTGTTATCTTCTGCAATACCTTTTGCAACATTTACAGCTTTACCACGTGATGCAAGATAAATTGTACCAGCTAACGCACCTGCTGAGGCAATAATACCACCTATTAAAAGTTTTTTATTATTTTTTTCTTTCTTGCTTGTACTGAGCTCAACTGTATCTGGTAGCTGTTCTAAACTTACACTATATTGTTTTGGCTGTTGCATAACAGGTTCATGTTGAAAATTTACATAATCAGTATTTTGCGTATTAAAGCTTGAAACCGATGGTGTTGTACTCATATTCTCTCTCCATATTAAAACTAAACTTATATTTTAAAAAAATTTTTATTTGAAAAAATTGATAAAAAGTTAAGAAATGTAAACAAAGGTTTAATACCTCGATTACTTGACAAAAAACATTTATTTAATACCATAGAATAAGGTCAAGGCGACATGGCCAAGTGGTAAGGCAGGAGCCTGCAAAGCTCTTACCCCCGGTTCGAATCCGGGTGTCGCCTTTTATTTTTTGCCTATGACATGGCTTTTCTCATGATTTCTTCTTCATCATCTTTAACTATATGAGCAGGATAACCCGCATGATGAATTTTAGGCAGTAACCACTCTGCGCTATAAGTAACTAATTGAGGATTATCATCATCGGTATCAACACAAATAAATGATAAGTTTCCTTTATTATCACGCTTATAATCAATAACTGTTATTTCATGTCCATTTGTAACTTTATTTGGCTTTCCGTCAACTTGCAGATTATAATTCTTATTTAATGTGGCACCTGATGTTTCATTGGTTAATACATAACCCAAAATAACATCATCACCAGAATCAATTGTTTGAGTAATATGTTTTGCAATTTTATCCATAGAACAATTGTATCCAACCAAATTTTGATCATCATCAATTTGATGATAAATTAAAGAAGTAATTTCCTTGTTCTTTATCAATGATTCAACAAATGTTTTTTCAACTTCAATTAGCCCTTGAGGATTTTGATTAAAATCACCTGCTCTAATATCAGTTAAAGAATTATATGTATTTTGAGACCCCAATTTCATAATAGCACTTTGTATTAATACATCAGCAACATTTCTCTCACCTATATCCCAATATTTACTTTGAATATAAGCACGCGCCATTGCACCTTTATCTAAGTCTACTTTTACTTTTATTTTATCAAAACCATCAAATGCGCTTTGTGCTTTTAAAATATTTATGATTTTTAAAGCTTCAAGAGGGTTTTTAGATATAGAATTTAATTTAACATTTAAATCAAGCGACATTTTCTCGCTTGATAATTCAGATACCCAGCGAGTAAACTCGGCAGGATAGCTATGTGCCATATTTACCTCTAAAGATGCAGCAGCACAAGTACCAGATGCATCTACGTCCATAATTTCAGGATTTTTCTTTATAGGATCATCATCCGGAAGTCTTTTTAAAATCTCAACTTTAACATTATCGGGAATATCGCCGAATGTTTGAGTTACATATTTTGGATGGCAAATTAAATCCAAAACATTTGTTATAATAGTTGTCCTATCTAAATCATAAGCACGTTTTTTTGTAGCAATTGAATATAAATTATCTAATACCGTTGAATTATCATGGTTAGATTTTGAGAGCAATATACCAGAATTTAACAAATAATTCAACTGTTGAACAGGGGTTAAATCCGGCGAATTTTCGCTCTTTGGAACATCTTTTAAAAAATCACTTAAAATAGCAAATTTTCTATAATCAGACAATGATAGAGTTCTTCGTTTTTCAACAGAAGATAAAGTTGAAGCAGGACGATTATTTGCCAAAAAGGAAACTGAAGAATAATTTCTCTTTTGACAAGTATTATTTTTTGCAGAATTTGTACTGCGAAGCTTAGCAGTCGCATTATTAGAATATATTGGACTAAATTTAATTTCTGGTATCATTGTATTATATAAAATTCAATTGCTATATATAAATAAAAACTCGTAAATCAAAAAAAATGTTATATTTTTTAAATTATATTAACACATTTTGATATTTAATATACAATTTAATTATAAAGCAAGATAGTGAGGACAAAATGATAAATACATTACAAAATACAGATGTAATTAATGCAATTCATACAATAGACACTGAAATTGACGCACTGAATGAGCTTAAAACGCTTTTGGATGACAACCTCACTAAAGCTCTTAATTTAATCGAGCAAACAAAAGGAAGAGTTATTGTAACAGGCATGGGAAAATCAGGTCATATTGGTAAAAAAATTGCAGCTTCTTTAGCTTCAACAGGAACACCTTCATTTTTTATGCACCCTGCTGAAGCAAGCCATGGCGACCTTGGAATGGTAACAAATGACGATATAATAATTGCAATTTCAAATAGCGGAGAGTCGAGAGAGCTAATTGATATATTAAACTATTCAAAAAGATTTGGAATTAAATTAATCTCAATAACAAAAAATCCCGATAGCTCGCTAGGTAAAGCCGGTGATATTGTATTAAGATTACCACTATCAAAAGAAGCATGCCCGCTAGGTTTAGCGCCAACCTCATCAACTACTGCAACATTAGTTTTAGGTGACATTTTAACTGTTGCAATGATTGAGCGTAAAGGTTTTTCAAAAACTCAATTCAACCAAAGACACCCTGGAGGAAAATTAGGCTCAATCTTACAAAAAGTAAAAGATATAATGCACACAGGCGATGAAATGCCTATATTAAAAACAAATGCAACAATTAATGAAATAATACTTGAAATGACATCAAAAAGATTGGGTTGTGTCGGTTTTGTTGATGACAACAATAATTTCTGCGGAATGTTTACTGATGGCGATTTAAGAAGATGCATAAATAAAGACCTTAAAAATGCAAAAGCACAAGATATCATGACAAAAGATCCAATTACCGTTTCAAAAGATTTATTTGCATCAGAAGCTATTAAAATTTTAAACGAAAAGAAAATTACAAACCTATTTGTAGTTGAAGACAATAAAGCAATAGGAGTAATCCATATCCACGATTTATTAAAATCGGGTGTTGCTTAATTTATAAGGCTTTTAATCTTTTTAATTTCATCTCTTAATTGAATTGCACGCTCAAAATCAAGCAATTTTGCGGCTTTGTGCATATCTTTTTCTAAATTATCAAGCAATTTACCTAAATCTTTTGTTTGAACGTTCAATTCAACCATTTGCTCTGCTACAACGTCTTCAACGCTTCTATAGCTTTGAACTAATGACAATAAATTATTCTGAATAGATTTTTTAATAGTTTTTGGAGTAATATTATTTGCTTTATTGTATTCTATTTGAATACTTCTGCGCCTTTTTGTTTCTTCAATAGCTATATGCATAGAATCAGTAATTTTATCAGCATACATCACAACTCTGCCATTAACATTTCTGGCACTTCTTCCAATGGTTTGAATTAAAGATGTTTCACACCTTAAAAAACCTTCTTTATCAGCATCCATAATAGCAACCAAAGACACCTCTGGAATATCAAGCCCTTCTCTTAAAAGATTAACGCCAACTAAAATATCAAATTCGCCCAATCTTAAATCACGAAGTATCTCAACTCGCTCAAGTGATTTTACTTCGCTATGCAGATATCTTACTTTTAAACCTTGATTTTGAAGATAATTTGTTAATTCTTCAGCCATTTTTTTGGTTAGAGTAGTGACTAAAACTCTATCACCACGTTTTGTTGTTTTTTCAATTTCAGCTATTAAATCACTAACTTGACCAATAGTTGGTTTTACTTCAATTTCAGGGTCTAAAAGTCCTGTTGGTCTAATTATTTGCTCTACTATTTGAGAAGATTCTTTTTTTTCAAAATCAGCAGGTGTCGCGCTAATAAAGATTTTTTGTCCGATTTTTGAATAAAATTCTTCAAAAGTTAGGGGTCTATTATCTTTTGCACAAGGCAATCTAAAACCAAAATCAACAAGAACATCTTTTCTTGCTCTATCTCCAAAATACA
>CALUZF010000111.1 GCA_944325165.1 Candidatus Gastranaerophilales bacterium | reverse complement strand
GTAGCGAAGTTGCAAGCTAAACTTAAAGACTATATTGATATAATACAAAAAGTTGCAAGGGTAGAATACAAAAGAATCCCATCTCACATGCTTGATTGCGAAGAATTGGTTTCAATTGGCATTATTGCAATTCAAGCATTATTCAAAAATAAAACAGAAGAACAATTAGCAAACTATAATTCTTCTTATATTGCTACTGCTGTTCGATGGGCAATAAGGAATGAGCTTAGAAACCGTTATAAATGGTATACTCTAAAACATAAAAAAGAAGATGACGACATTGAAGGTGAATATGATGAATATTCTGATAATCAATCCACGCTTGATGTTTCGCCTTCTAAAGTTCGAGAAGCAGTTTATGAAACAATTTTATCAATTGATTCTATTATGGCTGCAAGCTCTGATAATGATTCACCTTTTGATTTTATAAAAGATACATCAGCAACCCCGGATGAAAAAGCAGAAATTGGCGAATTAAGCAAATTAATAAAAGAAGCTATTGCAAAATTACCCCAAAAAGATAGAACCATCGTTGAATATAGATTTTATCGCAACATGCAAGTAAAGCAAATTGCTACTATGGTTGGTTTATCAAGCTCTCGTATAACAAGAATTGTTCAAGCTTCGCTCAATCAAGTCAGAGAATATTTACAAAAACGAGGTTTAAATAGTTATTAATTTTAAAATTTTATAAACTGTAAGGGAGGAATAATGTTATTAGAAAAAAGCAAATTATTTTCTAAAGAATACAAAGAAACAATTAAAGAAGCACTTAACGTTTTAGGCAAAAAAAATCTGGCTTTGATATTACAAGGTGTTAGTTTTCCATCTAATGCCGATGAAAATACAGGTTTTGGAACATATAATTCGCAAGGTGCAAAAGAAGTTTTTAGTTTTGTTAAAGATGTATTTTCAGCAGTGCAACTCGGCCCTTGCGGTAGAACAAAGAATTCTGATTCATCACCATATACAGGCACGGTTTTTTCTAAAAATCCTCTATTTATAAATTTAAAAGAATTAACAACTTCAAAATGGGATAGAATTTTATCTCAAAAAACACTTGATAAAATTATAGAAATGAACCCAAATAAAAATACAAATAGAGCTGCTTATGTTTACGCTAACGAAAATTTAGAGCTTGCAGCTAATGAATTTTATAAAAATTTCAAGAAAAATGCTTCAAAAAATCTAAAAAAAGAATTTGAAGTATTCAAAAAAGAAAATGCTTTTTGGCTTGATAAAGATGCGCTATACGAAGCTTTATCTATTGAAAATCATTCAGATTATTGGCCTCAATGGAAAAATGAATTAGATAAAAAATTATTTAATACATCTGATAAAAAAGCAGCAGAAAAAAGAATAAAAGACATCTCTAAAAAATACGAAGATGTTATAGAAAAATATAAATTAGAGCAATTTATTGTACAAAAACAATCTGATGAAACTCTTGAATACTGCAAATCATTGGGTTTAAAACTAATCGCAGATAGACAAGTGGCTTTTTCTGATAGAGATAATTGGGCATATCAATCGTTATTCCTTGATGGCTGGTGTTTGGGTTGTCCTCCGGATTATTTTTCAGAAGACGGACAAGCTTGGGGCTTTAGCGTTGTAAATCCAGATAAATTATTTAATCAAGACGGAACACTTGGCGAAGCAGGAATATTGCTTAAAAAATTATACACAAAAATGTTTAAAGAAAACCCGGGGGGTGTTAGAATTGACCATACAGTAGGTTTAATTGACCCTTGGGTATATAAAAAAGGATGTTTGCCAAAAGTTGAAGAAGGCGCAGGAAGATTGTATTCATCTCCGACTCATCCAGAATTAGCAAAATATTCAATCGCAAAAGAAGAAAATATCAACAAAACTCCAATTGAGGGTAAATTTGCAACGCCAGATGATGAAAAATGGATTGATAATCTTTCTGATGAACAAGTTACTTTATATGGCAGAATGATTGAAAAAATTGTTATAGCATCAGCCAAAGAAGCAGGACTAGATAAAGATGCAATTATAGCAGAAGATTTAGGAACGCTTACATATCCTGTTGTTCAAGTTATGAAAAAGTATGGCTTACAAGGCATGAAGCTTGTTCAATTTGTTGTTCCTCAAGAAAGCGACCATCCATATCGTTGTAAAAATATTGTTCCTAATTCTTGGGTAATGGTAGGAACCCATGATAATGAACCTATTAGAATGTGGGCTTCAAAAATTGTGAACACAGAAGAAGCAAATCCTTATATTAAAAATTTAATTGAAGATTTATGCTTTGAATTTGGAAATAAAGATGAAGTTTGGCATAAAATGTATACAGATGAAAAATATCTTGCATTTATGAAGCTTGTAGAATGCTTTGCTTCTAAAGCAGAAAATGTACAAATCTTTTTTACAGATTTCTTTGGAATAAATGAAGTTTATAATGTGCCTGGAACTTCCGGAGATCCAAATTGGACGCTAAGATTAAAGGATGATTTTAAAGAATCATATAGAGAAAAATTAAAATCGCAAGAAGCTCTTAACTTGCCTTTAGTTATGATTTATGCTATGAAAGCTAGAGGATGGGAGTTTTATAAAAACCATCAAGAATTGTTAGATAAATTAGAATCGCTGGTAAATGAAAAATAAATTATCAAAAATATTTTTAATAGTAGGTCTTATTTTAGCGGTAACGTTAGGGTGTTATGCCTTTTCGTTCCGCAATATGACCTTGGATTTTATTCATATTTCAGATACTCATATTTCACAAAGAGAATCAACTCCATATAAAGCATTGGCTCATTCAAGCGAATTACTAGCTGATGCAATTAATCAGATAAATCAAATAGTTGGGCTTGATTTTGTTTTGTTTACGGGTGATATGGTAGATAGTGCTACTGAAGAGAATTTTTATAATTACTACAGTGAATTATCAAAATTAAAATATCCTTCACTAAACACTCTTGGAAATCACGAATATAGTGGCTCGATGACAAAAGATGAGGTCTTAGATACTATAAAAAAATATAATCCTAATTATATTTTTAATGATAGTTACTATGCTTTTTCACCTAAATCAGACTATAGAATCATTATTCTTGATGCAAACATTGCTGATAATACTACTTCAATGGGCGAATTACCAAAAGAACAGCTTGATTTTCTTGAAAAAGAATTAAGCGAAAATCAAGACAAAGTTGTTGTAATAGCTCTTCATCATGCACCTGTTGAACCTTTTGTATCAAAAGAACACTCAATAGTAAATGCTGATGAGTTTAACAACATACTTATAAAATATAAAAATCCTATAATAGTTTTATCGGGTCATTATCATGCTACAAAGATAAGACGCGTAGGAAATATTGTATATGTTTCAACTCCATCTATGGTAACTTATCCTATGGCGTTTCGTCATATAAAAATCACCAATTATAAAGATAGAGTTGTTTACGATTTTAAATTTATACCTACAAGACTTGATGATATCAAAGAAGAAAATCGTCAAAGTGTTATATCTTACGGCACTTTAGCAGGTTTTGAAAAAGATAGAAACACACAATTTATCTTCCATAAAAAACGCTCAAAATCAATCAGATATAAGAAAAATAAAATTCAAAGTTTCAAAAAAGAATCAAAAACATCAAAAAGAGAATTAAAAAAACTAACAGAACCTAAAAAAGCTAAAAAAGAATTTAAATTCTTTAAGAAAAAAACAAAAGAAGAAACTGTCACACCAAGCGAAGTTTAAGGGTTAAGATATGAACGACCATACATCAGATTTTTATGTAAAATTTAGAGGGACAAGGGGGTCTTATCCGACTCCAAAGTATAATTTTTTAAAATTTGGCGGAAATACTGCCTGTATTGAAATAAGATGCGGAAAACAATTAATTATTTTAGATGCAGGAACAGGTATAATTGATGTAGGTATTGATGAAATAAAAAATTCAATCATATCTGACAATAAAAAACCTCATCAAGCGACAATTATTTTAAGTCATATTCATCAAGACCATATACAAGGCTTGCAATTTTATAAACCATTATTTGTGCCAAGCTCTGTGATAAATCTTTTTGGATTAAATACGAATGATGAAGACCTTAGAAAAATCTTAAAAACTATTCTTTTTGATAAAGTTTTTCCTCTAAGCGTGGATGAAATAAGAAGTAATTTTAATATTAATAATTTAACTCAAAACAGTATTATTATAATTAAACAAAATGGTGAAATTAATGTTTTTGATTCTTTAGAAAAAAACATTAATTTAAATAATGACGATATAAAAATTTCAGCTTATAAAACTATGGCACATCCTAAAAATGGCTGTCTTTGTATAAAAGTAGAATATAAAGGTAAATCTTTAGTATATGCAACCGATAAAGAAAGTTATATCGGAGCAGATAAAAAATTCATCCAATTTGCTCATTGTTGCGATTGTTTGATTCATGATGCACAATATACTTATCAGGATTATATAAATCCAATCCAGCCAAAACAAGGTTATGGTCATTCAACTTTTGAAATGGCAATTGAAACAGCCCAGCTTGCAAAAGCAAAAGAACTGTTCTTTTTCCATTATGACCCTGATTATGACGATGGCAAATTGTCAATGTTAGAAGATGAGTTTTCAAAAAATAATGAAAATATTCGTTTCGCAAAAGAAAATCTTGAAATATATTTGTAGCATATTATTAGTATCGTTTTTTTTAACTCCTTTATATGCTATGGATTCCATACGCGGTCTTGATGGAAATATTGAAGCTCAAATTGACGCTACAAAAAATGCAAGACTACATTCTAATATGGGCAATATATATTTTAGCCAAAAAAACTATATTAATGCTCTAAAAGAATATGAAATTGCTTATAATTTGGCATATAATACCCAAGCAGGCGGTTCATATCTATATAATATTGCAAGATGTTATTATGCTTTAGGCAATTATTCTGCTTCAAAAAATGCGGTATTAGGCTCAATTAAAAAAGATTGTATTAATATTACATATTATCAATTATTGGTTGATTGTTATATTAAGTTAAATATAGCTGAAGAGGAGCTAAAAAACTATATAAAACAAACCGATAACCCATATAATCGAATTGTTGCCGGATTAATTTATTTAAAAACAAATAGAAAAATGCAAGCCAAAGCAACGTTTGATGATTTCGTTGCTACACATCCTAATATGCTGATTACTCAAGATATTAAAGCTATCTTAAATAAAATTTAAAAAAGAAAACGGCTAAATTTGTGAACAAATTAAGCCGTGATGGATAGAATTAGTATTACGGAGTTTATAGAGGAGTTTACATGCCTTTAAATGC
>CALUZF010000110.1 GCA_944325165.1 Candidatus Gastranaerophilales bacterium | reverse complement strand
ATTATCCTTAAAAGCAGGGGGCTTAGGGCTAAACCTTACAAGTGCGTCAAATGTTATACATTATGATTTATGGTGGAATCCTGCTGTTGAAGATCAAGCAACGGATAGAACATATCGTATAGGACAAGATAAAAATGTTATGATACATAGATTTATCACCCTATCCACTTTTGAAGAAAAAATAGATAAAATAATAAAAGATAAACGTGAACTTGCAAACGCTGCAGTATTTGAAGGCGAGCGCACAATTACAGAATTATCAGATGATGAAATTTATGAAATATTCTCACTAGCTTAAGGAGGAATTATGTTACTTGATTTAATCAAAGAAAGAAAAAGTGTTCGTGAATACCAAGATAAAAAAATCCCAAAAGAAGACTTAAAAAAGATACTACAAGCAGGCTACTTAGCCCCATCTTGGATGAATAGCCAACCATGGAAATTTATTCTTGTAGAAAATGAAGAAACAAAAGATTTATTATGCGAACTATCCTCTAATCAACCGCATGTTAAAAATGCTGCAGCTATAATCGTTTGTATAGCTGATAAAAACGGCTGGTCTAAAGAAGAATTTGGCGAAGTCCTCAAAAAAAGAGGAATGAATGAAGCAGGAATTGAAAAAATATTCTCTATTCCAATGTTATATCCTGCTTTGTTAGGTGAAGAAAGAATTTTAATGCGCTCAGTTGAGCAAGTTACTTATGCAATTTCATATATGATGTTAGAAGCTAAAGAACTTGGAATTGATTCTTGTATAATAGGTGCTATCCAAAATGAAGCTACTGTTATCAAAAATGAAGAATTAACAAAAAAAGTTAATGAAAAATTAAATCTAAGCAAAGATGATGTAATTATCACAATGATAACTCTAGGTTATGCTAAAGAAGAAACAGAAACCCAAAAACAAAGAAAAGATTTCAATAAAGTAGTTTACTATGAACATATAGGTCAAAATATTAGCTTCTAGAGCTAGCCCATGTTTATAAAAGAATAATGCTCTAAACTATCAACTTAGGTAATTTATTTTTAAACTTAAGAGAGGTAGTTTAGTTGTATGGAAAATACTATCGAAAAAGCAAGACTCATTGTTGATGAGAATGAAAGAGTTATAGCGAATATTCTTCATGATATAAAAAGCCCTCTATACAGTATTAAAATCGGTTTACAAAATAAATTAACTAACGAATTACACAAAGACATTTTTGAAACAACACTTGATATTATCAAATATATCGAAAATTTCTTAGTAAATTACAGCTTCAAAGAAGGCAAATTTGAAAATAAAATTTCAAATTGTGATATCAAAAAGATAATCGATAAAAAAATTGAAAATTACAAATATATTTTCATCGATAGAAATATTCATATAGATATGATTTTGGATGATTGTGAATATTGCACAAATTCCATAGAAATATTTTTATCAAGCATTATCGGAAATATTATCTCGAATATTGCTTTTCATGCTATGCATAATGCAAACGCCATTATTGAACTATACAAAAAAGATAATGCAATAATTGCCGAATTTAGAAACTATTACAACAATGAAGACGAAAATTTTAATCTTGGTTTAGATTTTTGCAGAGAACTTGCAAATATAACTAAAATCAACGTCAAATACAGTAAAACAAAAGATATGGTTCTTGTTAAACTGAAAATTCCAACTCTAAAAAATTTAAAGCGACAAATCGTTGGAATCTGAAGCTGATGTTGCTTTAATTGCAAGCTCGGCAATTAATTTTGCGACTTCATAACCTGATAATACGACTTCTAAAATTAATTGGGAATTAATTAAGATTTTATCGCCGTATTCCATTGTGTCGGGATCTAGCACCATAAACTCGATAAAATCTTCACCAACATACATAATTTTACCGAACTGCGCATCTGTTGCCCATCTCAAGAATACGACCATTTGTTCAAAAAGTTTAAGTTTTTGTATCATCCTCATATTAACATGATATGATTTATTTTATGAAAGTCAATTTCATAGAAAATAATTGTAACATTGTAAACACAGGCAAATTTAATATGGATTATGATATTAAAATGCTTGATTTTGCAATAAAAAATAAGATTGATTATGCTATGGTTCGATTTTATCAATGGTATCCAAAATGTATTTCATTAGGATGTCATCAAAAAGACGACTGCTTTAGAGATTTAGGGATTGATACAGTTAAAAGAGTAAGCGGAGGAAGAGCATTATTACATGACAAGGAATTAACTTATTGCTTTGTTTCTCCGATTTTTAAAGATAGCATAATTGAAAGCTATAAAGAAATCTCAAGCGCTTTAATTTTAGGCTTTAAAAAACTTGGAATAGAACTTAATTTTGCCAAAAATGAAAATAAAAATTTATCCTACTGTATGAATATCTCATCAGGAGCTGATGTATCATATCAAGGCAAAAAATTCATAGGCTCGGCTCAATTCAGACGTCAAGGATATTTGCTTCAACATGGCTCAATTCCATACGAATTAGACTATGATTTAATTCAAAAAATATTTTCTCAAGATGTCGAAAAAGAACATATAATAACCCTAAATGAAATCAACCCAAACCTTTCAACCCGTCAGATAATTGACGCACTAAAAGAAGGATTTATTGAACATTTTGAAAAATAATTATTCAAATCGTTTAAAAATTACATCTATATTTTTTAAATATTTCTCTTGATTAAAACAATCTGATATTTCATCGTCAGATAGATGTTTTTTCATATTTTCTCTAAAATTTCCATCATTTGAAAAAGCGTCAAGAGCTTCTTTTTGAACGATTTTATATGCTTCTTCACGAGTATAATTATGTTCTAACAATTTTAAAAGACAGCTTTGAGAATAGATAATTTCACCATATTTATGAGCATTTTTTATCATATTCTTTTCTTTTATAACAAGATTTTCAATAACATTTAAAAAGCGATTAAGCATATAATCAATTAAAATTGTACTATCGGGAAATATTATTCGCTCAACCGATGAATGAGATATATCTCTTTCATGCCAAAGAGCTATATTTTCCATTGCAGATATTGTGTTGCTTCTTAAAACTCTTGCTAAACCGGATAAATTTTCGCTTGCAATAGGATTTTTCTTATGAGGCATAGCAGATGAGCCTTTTTGCCCGTTTGAAAAACCCTCTTCAACTTCAGCCACTTCAAAGCGTTGAAGATGTCTAATTTCAATTGAAAAATTCTCTATAACAGCCCCTATTAAAGCTATTGCTTGAATATAGCTTGCATGTCTATCTCGAGCGATAACTTGAGTAGAAATTTTTGCACTTCTTAAACCCAAAATTTCACAAGTCTTTTCTTCAACAAGAGGATTAATATTTGAATATGTACCGCAAGGCCCTGAAATTTGTCCAACCAAAACATCATCTAAAGCTTGATTAAAGCGTTTTTGCGCTCTTTGAAGCATATCAAGCAAATTTAATAATTTAAAACCAAATGTTATAACTTCAGCACCAATTCCATGGCTTCTTCCTAAACAAACAGTGTTTTTATGCTTAAATGCAAGATTTTTCACTGCATAAATTAATTTATCCAAATCTTCATTTATAATTTTAGATGCATCTTTAATTTGAAGCGCAAAAGCTGTATCTATAACATCAGAGCTGGTTAAACCTTTATGAATATAAGGAGAATATCTCCTATCTACATTTTCATTTACGTTTTCTAAGAAAGCTATTACATCATGACGAGTAATTTTTTCAATCTCATCAATTCTTTTAAGGTCAAATTTTGCGGTTTTTTTAATCTCATCATAAATATCTTGACTAAAATTACCCAACTCGACTTGAGCTTTAATAACCGCAAGCTCAACATCTAAATAATAAGAAAATTTTTTATCTAACTCCCAAATGCTTGCCATTTGAGGACGTGAATATCTTTCAATCATAAATTAATTATACAATAATCATAATTATTTTACACCACGTTTTCCAATAGCCATTATGTATTGGTCTAAACCCAAAATATTAGGCTGTTTTTCACTATTCAAATCAAGAAAAATTATTCCACAAGTATTTGTTTTTTCTCTTTTATCAGGAGTAGAGGGGTCATAAATATAATCAATTGTTGTAGTGCAATCTCCATTTAATTTAATGCCAAAATATGCACCGTTTTTTAAAGTAAAACCGTCAAATATGGAAGGTTTTATATCTGTAATTGTTTTTGTACCATCTGTTAACTCTTTTGAAGAATAAACAGCATCAAGAGTTTTATTCCTCAACCCTAAAAGACTTTTTTTGTAAAGCTCAACTAATCTTGAAACAGAATCAGCGGATTCAATGGAAAATTCTCCCGTTGAATCCACTAATCTTGTAAAACTATAATTATTTGTATTTTTAGCTAAAATAGACTTTGTTGCAAATTCGATTTGAATATATACACTTTTAGCAACCTTTTTTAGTGCATCTTCTCGAACATCATTAGGGCGAAATATATTAAGCATAACAACAGTTAATATGCCTACAATGATAATAACAATTATTTGCTCTAAGAAAGTATACGCTCTAAATTTCATATTAATCGTATTGTATACCGGCATCACCAATAGGAAGTATAAATCTATCTTTTCCTAATGTATTTGGTTCTTCTTCGCCGTTTGTATCAAACAATAGTAATCCTTGTGAAGCTGTTGCTTGCTCAGGTGCTTCTTCACCTGGGAATATTGTATCTGTAGGTGTTGTAACTTCAGTAGCTGAAATACCAATACAAGCACCGTCTTTTAAATATGCCGCTTCAGCACTTAGAGATGTTGCTTGTCCGCCTGTAACACAGAAAGAAGTAGTTGGAACATCTGTTCTTATTGTTGTTAAATATTTTTTATAATACTCTAATACTGTTGCAGCATTTCCTTTGTATGTAAATTGAGTACCGTCATCATGAACCAAGGATGTAAAATCACCAAGTTTTGTATTATTAACTAAAATTTGAGTTGTAGCGGTATCAATTTCTGATAAAACTTTTTTAGCTAAAACTCTTAAACCTTTTTCTTTAAATTCTGCCGGTTTTAATGTAGTAATCATAATTGTTGCAATGATACCTAAAATAGTCATTACAAGGATTGCTTCAGCCATTGTGAAAGCACTTAGTTTTTTGTTTCTTATATGCATTTTATCTCCTTAATTATCTTCATATACAATTCCACGTTTTCCAATAGGCACTATATATTGATCAGAACCTAATTTATTTGGTTTTTTATAACTATTTACATCAATATAAACAGAACCACAAATATTATTAACTGAATATCTATTTCTTTTTGCGGGAAGCACTACATTTTCCTCTGTTTTATCACATCCGCCATAAAATCTAAAACCGATTAATACACCGTCATTTCCAATAAAAAAATCGCTGTATAA
>CALUZF010000109.1 GCA_944325165.1 Candidatus Gastranaerophilales bacterium | reverse complement strand
TGCAAATCACTTGTACAAATTGAAGAATAAGCAACCTTAATTATTGCATCTGCTTCATTTATAATTTGAGGCTTATCTTTTTCAATAAATTTTATTGTTTTATCTTTATTCCAAATTAAGGCTTTCATATAGACAATAGTAAATCTATATTAGAATTTTTGCAAATTATAAAAATTATAAAATTTCTCTTAAATTTTCAACCATTTTAGATGCAATTTGTGTTTTTTTATCGATAGGTGCAACAACTAAATCATTTACATTTTTTTCAAAATCTCTAGGTAAAACCTTGCAATTAGCTTTAGCATATTCAACTAATCTTTTTTCGCCTGGGTGCAGTAATTCATTTTTTGCAAAAATTATATCAAAATAACTTTCTAAAAAAGCTGCACTTCTATGATTTACGCTATTAAAATCTTTTCTTTTAACTGCCTTTTGTAATTGTTCATAATAAGAAGCAAAAGGTTTATCTTTCAATAACATCATATTTCTTTGAATTATATTTTCTTTCAATTTTTTAGGATACGGCATATTAAGTTGAACTTTTAAGTTTTCAAGCCATCCTGTTTTATCATGTTTTATATCAAGTATGCTCAATGTATATAAAAAACAAGTTGTGTAGCCATTTGACGAATTGCCGTCTATCCAAGTATTTTTATAGTTATCTTCAATCCACTTTTTATCAAAATACACAATATCAAAATCTTTATTCATAGAATCAACATAAAATTCATCATCCGGACCAAAATAATCTTGTCCTACATCATATTTTGACGAATATTTTTGTATAATATTTTTTCTTTGTTCTGTTGGAATATCTTTTGAAGTAAAAACATATATATCAATATCAGAAGAAGAGTCGGCTTTTTTTGAAGCACTAGAGCCACCAATTCCAATAGCTTCTACTCCATCTAATTCCTTAAATTCACTCAAAATTTTATTTAGCACTTCTTCATTCCTCATTTGAATATTATTATCAGCACTTTTTACAAACAAATCTTGTCCCATAAAATTAATTCTTTTATTAACTATATTATATCTGTAATTATTAAAATTAAAAGTAACCGGAGAAATTTTCATCATATACCTCACACCAAAATTTAAAAATTTATACAACACCAAATAATTATAGTATTTATGATATTTTGATATAATTCTAATGTCAATATTTAAACTTGTGCTAAAATAATAACTATATACAAACAAGTGATTTCAAATGAATAAAACAATAAATCCAAAAATCAATGAAAAAGCTGCAAAATTATCCATATTTTCAAATTCATCTTTAATCATATTAAAACTAATAGCAGGGATAATCACAAACTCATTCAGTATAATTTCTGAAGCAATCCATTCAATGAGCGACTTGTTAGCTTCATTTATCGCCTTTTTTGCAGTAAAAAAATCGGCTATGCCTGCTGATAAAGACCATGCATTCGGACATGGAAAATATGAAGATTTTTCAGGACTAATCGAAGGCACATTAATTATATTAGCGGGATTATATATTGTTTATGAGGCGTCTAAAAAACTAATTACTCACTCACAACCGCAAATAAGCGTTGATTTAGCTATTTATATTATGATTTTTTCGGTTGTAATTAATGCTTTGGTAAGTTGTCATCTTTTTAAAACAGCAAAGAAAACAGGCTCTATTGCACTTTTTGCAGATGCAGAACATTTAAGAACGGATATATATACATCCCTAGGCGTTGTAATCGGATTATTTTTAATCAAGATTACAAATATCTACATTTTAGACCCCATAATAGCTTTAATTGTTGCAGTATTAATCTTGCAAGCAGGTTTTTCAATTTGTAAAAAAACTATTTCAAATCTTCTAGATGAAAGCCTTTCAGAAAAAGAGGAACAAGAAATAATTTATGCAATCAATCTTTTAAAAGATAGTTGCGAATTTGAAATTTACAAATTAAAAACAAGAAAATCAGGTGTTAGAAAAAATATAGAAATAACTATCTGCGTAAATGGCGATATGAGCGTTAAAGACAGCCATAAATTCTGTAATGAAGTTGAAAATATCTTAAGCGAAAAAATCGGAAATACAGACACTATTATTCATATTGAGCCTATTATTTATACAAAAATATAGATTTTAATTAACAAATTATATCTAATAGCAAAATATTTTTTTCACGAGTTTTTAGTAAACATCTTATTAATTAACTCAAGAAAGGGAAAAAATGAGAATAGGCGCAATAGGTAATGTTAATTATAGCAACAGAGGCAATTTGAAAAACAATGTAACTTCTTCGGTTACTAATCAAAATTATATAACTCCATCACTAAATCAATTGCAAAATTATTCAAAAATTTCTTTTGGTGGGAATAAAGAGCTTCTTAACTTTTTAAATAAAGTAGAAGAACCAATGACAATTAAAGAAAATTTTTCCAATAAAACATCTATTGAGGATATTCAAAAAGTTTTTGGCTCAAAACCTGATAAATTAGAAGGATTTTTACTTGAAGAACGTGAATATCCTATTCTTGCCATAGCAACAGATAAACAAATCGGGGCTTTTGCTGAAATATTGGGTGATGAGGCTCCTGAAGTTATAGCTAAAGCTATTGTAAAACAGAATAAAGATGGCAAAACAGTACTACATAGTGCAAATGTAGATAAAATTATGACATATGCAGAAATTCTTGGAGATAAAGCTCCTGAAGTTTTTGCTGAAGCTATGGCAAAACAGGATATGTCAGGCGCAACAGTGCTACATCTTGCAAATGCAGATAAAATTATGACATATGCAGAAATTCTTGGAGATAAAGCTCCGGAAGTTTTTGCTGAAGTTATGACAATATGCGCCAAAGGTCACCCAACGGTGCTTCATAACACACAAATAGATGGGATCTTAGCATATAATAAAGTTTTAGGCGATAAAGCTCCGGAAGTTTTTGCTGAAATTATCGCAAAACAGGATATGTCAGGCGCAACAGTGCTACATCTTGCAAATGCAGATAAAATTAAAGCAATAGCAGAAGCGCTGGGCGATAAGGCTCCGGAAGCTTTTGCTGAAGCTATTGTAAAACAGAATAGAGATGGTAGAACAGTGCTATATCTTGCAAATGTAGATAAAATTAAAGCAATAGCAGAAGCGCTGGGCGATAAGGCTCCGGAAGCTTTTGCTGAAGCTATGGCGATAAAAGATAAATATGGTGATACGGCTCTACATTGTGCAAACGCAGACAAAATTATAGAGTACGGTGAAATATTTAAAGAAAACACAGACAAAGTATTCCAAAAATTATTACCAATTAAAAATCGCTATGGTCAATTAGCTATTTATCCGAGCAAACATGTATACAATACAAATCTACTTGATGCATTTATTAAAGTTGCGCCAAATGCAACAGCAAAAGCGCTAGAGCAAATATATAGCGGCAAAACTTATTTAGAAATTTGGAAAGAAAGATCAAATCATGGTTTTTATGATATTTATGCTTTTTAAATAATTTGCATATATCACAATCATAAATAAACAAAATACTTTTAATTTAGATTTAAATTAAAAGCATTTTTTGTAAAAATAGATAATTTTTAAATAAAAAACTCCACAAACTAACTAACAACAATAGTTTTAGAAGAATTATTTTGTGAAATTATAAAGACTTCAAATATAATATTTGCGCTAATAAATATTTTCAATTTTTTTAATAGAATTTCGAACCTTGGGAAATAATAATGGAACGATGCAAACAAGAGCAATAATTGTAATTATAATAATTTTTTTCATAAGTTTATTATATTTAAAATTTTAAATAAATAAACTAAAATCTAACCCTATCGGAAACAAACATAATAAATACCAATAAAAATGAAATAAAAGTATAAATAATTATACTAATTAAATTTAATATAATTATTATCCAATCTTTTTTAGTTTTGTTTTTTGAAAATATTTTTATAAAAAATATAAAGATTAAAAATAAATCTAAAATTGGTATTAATATTGCATCAGCAAAACTAAGAAAAATGACGATAAAAAGAAGTTTTTCAAAAAAATCAACATTAATCAGTACAATTAAAAAAACTTAAAATAGGAGCCAATAGCAAAAACAAAAGTGCAACTGAAATATATTTAAAAATTTTATCTATTTTGCTCATTTAATTATTTTATCAAAAATCAAGTATAATAACATTATGAACAGAATTTTTATTATTTTAGCTATAACTTTTATTTTTATTTTGATTATAAATTATTTATTTGATGATACGGATTATTGTTTAGATAAAGGCGGGCGTTGGAATTATCAAGAAAATAAATGTGAGAATTAAATTATTTTAAACAAATATAAATGTCATTTAAAAGATAATATTACTCAACGAAGAAAAATTTTAGAAATAATAAACGAAAAAACTCCCCAGGTTGGACAATAATCGGACCGTTACAGATGAATTGTTTTATGAAATTACAAAAAACTTCAAGTGAAATATTTGCGTTAATAAACGTTGTTTTACAATTTAATTAAACAAATTGTAAATCATATCTATCATTTTTTCTGAAAATGGAGTTTGAGAATATCCTTCAAACAAATTTGGAGTCAAATCCCCAAAATAAATATATTCTATTGGTTCGTTCGTGTTAATGTATTTAGATAATTCACTTAATGGCAAACCTTCTTTAACCATTTTGCTTGTTTTTCCTGACATATAAGCTTCCATTCCTTCTTTACAAGCTTGAATATACGGTCTAAAGCGTAATTTAGATAAATCTAAATTAGAAGTTGGAATCTTAATAGCAACAGTACCATTTGTACCTTTGCACGTCCATAACATCAACATTTCGCCAATGTCTAACGGTGTTCCATTTGAATCTGCGCCAAAAAGTTCTTTTTCAGTTCTACCCACCCATTTGTTTAAAAAATTATCCTTGTCTACAAAATAAACCCCCTTACAATTGCCACCCATTGCTTCAAAAGAAGAAAATTTCATTTTTCCATCTTTTAATATTTTTTCATAATTTTCTTTTGATGTAATATGGTAAATAAATTCAGGAATGTTTTGTTTTCTTTTTAAATGGATTATTGATGTTTTTGCACATGAAGCAAGACTATCAAGTTCACCCAAAAGTTTTTGTTCGTCCGAAATGGCTTTTGTAATTGGAGTCGTGATTTTATGCACAACTTTTTTAAGAGTTTGCGCTTCTGCGTCCGCTATATTTGTTGTTAATTTAACTGGATTCATAATTATATTAAGTATATATTTTAGATAAAATTGCCTTATGTTTTAAAAGTTAATTCAATATTAAAAAACACAAATGCAAGGTGTGTACCTGATTTAGACCCTAAATATATAAAAAACTCCCCAGACTGACCAACAATCGAACCATTTTGGAGCTTTTCTTCAACAGTATTACTGTAACACAAATAG
>CALUZF010000108.1 GCA_944325165.1 Candidatus Gastranaerophilales bacterium | reverse complement strand
TTAAATCAGCTCTCAACTTTAATTTTTGAGAATTATCGGGCATTATTTTCTATTCACACCCCACAATAAATCCAAAATCCTTTGTGCTTCAGCGCTCATTAATCCATCTTGTAGAATTAAATATTGAACTGCAATCAAAGTACATTCAGAGCAAATATTTACCCCAGGGCCCTTTACCATTTTAGGAACTTGAGTATTAGGTCGCTTGCAAAAACTGCAATATTCAATTTCATTATTTTTTTCATTTGTAGGTTTAGAATGTTTCTTTCCGAAAGAAACTACTTTTTTATCGTCCAACTTTTTCTCCTTGGCTATAATAATAATTATATTTTAGTGCATTTTTAGATTTTTATATAAATTATTAATTTTTGTAACAAAAAAAGTTAAAAATTAGTCAATTTTTATACACAAAAATACTTTATATAAATACGAGAGATATTAAAAGGAATTACAATTATGGCAGTTGGTGCTCAAGATAAACTAGATAAAGCATTAGTTAAAAAATATCAAACACTAAAAGTTGATAATGCAGTAATTCAAAGTTCAATGATTGACCCTAATAAAATGTTGGGCGTTATGAATGATTATGCAAACGCACATATGGAAGCATTTAGAATTCAAAATGCACTAAAAGATATTTGTCAAAAAGCAATTTCAATGAATATTCAATATACTAAAATGAAATCAGTGAAATCAAAGAAAGAAAGAATGGCAGAAGCAGCAAGAAAAGTTGTTGCAGCTCAAATGGCAAAGAAAAATGCACTTGCTCAAAAATTAGCGAAAGAGCCAAGACCGTCATTCGCATAAAAAGTTTACTTATTGGTTTTGTGTGTGTTAAAATTTACCTCTTTTATTTTAAAAAGAGGTTTCTTTTTTATTTACATTATTAAAAAAGTGTTGTTTAATAGAAATATAGTCCCTAAAGGAAACGTGGTGTATTATGATAGAAATTTTAAAAACCACTGACGAAAAACTTGTTGAACTTGGAATTAATGAAGCACAAAGCGGTTCTTGGTTTAACCTTATAAATCCAACGTATGACGAAATTCAAAAAGTTTCTCTTATATTAAATTTAGATGAGAGCTTTTTAAGAAATTCATTGGACGTTGACGAAAGGTCACGTATAGAATTTGAGGACGATTGCCTTTTAATCATCACAAATATACCTGTTATGGAAGATGAAGGCGCTTATGATACATTACCTTTAGGTATTATTTTTACCCAAAGAGGTTTTATAACAGTTTGCTCCAAGAAAAATAAAATCATTTCTTCATTTAATAAAGATACATCAGCATCATTTGACACAAGAAATAAAACAAAATTTTTGCTTGATATATTATTCAGATCAACAAAATATTACTTAAGATATCTAAATAACATTTACAAAAAATCAGAAGAAATCGAAGAAGAATTAAGAAAAACAATGAAAAATAAGGCACTTTTCCAACTTTTTGAAGTGCAAAAATCACTTGTTTACTTTACAACAGCACTAAAAGATAACTATATGGTGCTTCAAAAGATAATGAGAATAAGTCAAAGCACAAAACAAAGCTCATTATTGAAATTTAGCGAAGATGATATAGATTTATTGGAAGATGTAATTATTGAAAATAAGCAGGCGCTTGAAATGGTTGAAATGCACAGAAACATCTTGGAAAATATGATGGATGCATTTGCTTCAATTATTTCAAACAATTTAAATATTGTTATGAAATTCCTAACATCAATTGCAATCATTTTTGCAATACCTACCATGTTTTCAAGCTTTTGGGGAATGAATGTAGCAGTTCCTTTTGCCCACAATGAATTCGGATTTTTAATAGTAAGTATTATTTCACTAATAGCGGCAATACTCGCTGCAATTTTCTTTGCAAAAAAAGGAATGTTCTAATTAATTGCTAATATAAAACTTAAAATTTAAGCTTAAACTACAAAAAAACTCTCATTTCTGAGAGTTTTTAAAATCTGGGGCGGAAGGACTCGAACCTCCGAAATGCCTGGACCAAAACCAGGTGCCTTACCACTTGGCGACGCCCCAATAGGCAATTACTATAATAATATATAAAAGTAATTTGTCAACTAATTTTATAGTGAAAAATGTTTATCGTGTATAACAGATACAATAGCATTTATGAGATTTTGAACAATTTCTTCAATATATGCTTGAGTTGTCATACCATTAATAACAACATCAGCAATATCCATAGATGGACGAATGTGTCTAAAAGCAGTTTGATTTACATCATGAAATTGCATTTGAGCAGCAAGTCCTGTTTTACCTCTGCTTGTAGCCCTAGCAAACCATCTATCCTTAATCACTTCAAAAGGTGTATAAACGTATATTTTTACATCTATAATATCGCGCAATTTTTCATTCAAAACATACAAGCCTTCATTTAAAATTAATTTTGCAGGCTTTTTCAAAATCATGTCTTTTTTGCTTTCGCAAGTAACAAAATCATACAATGGAGAATATACTTCTTCGCCATTTTTCAATTTAATAAGATGTTCTTTCATTAAGTCTAAATCAATAGCATCGGGCGTATCAAAAGAAAAACCAGACTCAAAAAGCCTTTCATAGCTTCCTGCATTTTTTAATTCCAAAGAAGCATCTTTATAATAATCATCACAACAAACAACTGTATAAACATTATTTGTATCTGATTTTACGCAAGCTTTAGCCGCATTTCTAACCAAAGTAGTTTTTCCAGAAGCACTCTCACCGGCAATAGCCATGATAAAAGTTGAATTTTTTTCCTCAATCGCTTTTCTTGCAATATTAAAAATAAACCCTTCATTAATGCGCAAAATCAGAGGTTGCTTTTGCATTCTGTCATGTGCAATAACTTTTCTGATATTTTCAAGTATTTGCGACATTTTAGACATTGAAACCATCTTTTTTGCCTGGTTTATTTGATTTTGAGTTAAGTCAGTCATAATAATATCATATTTCCAAATATATCTATTTTCAAATTACTCTTCTTCAAAATCTATTAATTCATCTTCACCATTTTGATTTTCAAGAAGTTTATACGCCATATAAGCGCCTGTTGCAAGCGCTTTAGGATCTAAATCAGTTTTTTGTGACAACTCAATAATTGCAGTATTTAACTCGGGGTTTTCATCTTTAATATAATGAATCATATCTTTTCTCCATTTTGGAAGATCAGAAATAATTTCATTAACAAGATTTTCTACATTGTCTATTGAAATAAGCGGTTGCATAAATTAATTATATTAAAACTATACAACCTCGTCAAATTGTTATCTTTTTTTAATGTCTATACCTTCAAAAACAGTTTTATCAATGCTATTTTTGATTATATTTTTCCAATTTTTATTTCTTCTTGCAAAAGACATTTTGTAATTTCTTTTAATTGCTTCCGGATTATTTTTAGCTATATCTCCACAATGTGCTGCAATTTTGGTGCTTATAATGCCTTCTCTTAATTGAGCAGTTGTACTTTGCATTAAAAAATCAACATTAGCAGTAACATTTAATAAATTAGCACCACTTGAAGCAGCAGAAGCATTTGCAATCGAAGAAGAAATATTATCATAGCCGATAGCACAATCGCAAGCACAAGCAGAAGAAATAAATAAAGGTATCTGCAAATTAATTTCTTTTATCAAATTAACAAGAGATGGAATTTTATCAACAGAAACATGTCCTATTCCATCAGACATAACTTGAACACCTTTTGCCAGCGCCCTTCTTGTTAATTCGCCCATTGTAGAATATTCTGACATTTGAAGTAAATCAAAAGAATCAGAAATAGAACCACTCTTAAATGCGCATGCTAAATGCAAAACTACATCATATTTTGCTAAAATATCCAATAATTCATCAAATCTTGCATAGTAAGGGTTTTCATTTTTGGTTTCTTGAATCCAATCAAATAATATCTGCGCGCCTCTTGATGTTATTTTTGATAATCTGCCTTGTGCGATATATTTTTCAGCCAAAGGTTTTGTAAGGCAACAATTCAGAGAAACAAAATCCACCCCTTCGCTACAATGTTGTTCAACAATATCCAACATATCTTGACTTGTAATATTATTTAGCTCCTCTTGATTTGAAATTGCTTTATAACCAACTTCCAAAAAAGGATTTGTGCCAACAGGAATCAATGAATTAGCGAGAATATTTTGTCTTATTTCCTTTATATATGAGCTTGCGGTAATATCTAAAATACAATCAACTTCTGTAACTTGAGCAACTCGTAATTTATCTGTTTCTAAATCAAAAGAATCTTCATTTTCATTAACAGATAACGAAGTGCAAACTTTTGTTCTAATACCGTTGCCAATCGCAACAGGTGTTGTTTTTTTTCTTAATTTATTTTTTAAAATTACAATTCTACCAAGTGCAAGAGATTCTTTAATAAATTTTTCGCAAACTCCTTCAGTTTTTGCAACTTGCTTCATTTCTTCGGTAATTCTAGCCATTTGAGCTTTTAAAATACGAGTTGACATATATTCTCCAAATTACTTTCTATATAATTTTTTAATTTCATTTACAGATTTTTTCGACAACGCCCTAGCGCCACCTAATACCTCTGCTCCAAAATACGCTTCAGCGTAGGTTCTTATTAATTCTAATTTATAAAACGCATTTTGCAAAGTTGTATCACCAAGAACAATTCCATGGTTTTTTAATAATGCTACATTATTTTTTTCAAAAATTTCACCCACCTTTAGTGCTAATTCTATGCTCGATGGACAAAAATACGGCACCAAAGGAATCTCATCAAATAACAGTGCAAAATCTGGCAATATTGGTTTTTTAATAGGAACACCAGCAACAGCAAAAGCAGTTATTACAGGGCAATGACAATGTATAATTGCATTTATATCATCTCGTCTTGTATAAATTTCACTATGCATGATTTTTTCGCTTGAAGGTTTTTTATTACCTTCCTTAACATTTCCATCATAATCAATCAAAACGATGTCATTTTCATCCATATCATTTAAACAAGTACCGCTTGCACTGATTAAAATGCCGTCTTTTGTTTTAATTGATATATTACCGCTTGTAGCAGGGCTCATACCCTTTTGATACAATCGCTTTGACCAATATAATATACTATTTTTAGGTTCGCTATCGTTATATTCCATTTCAACTCCGAAAAAATATATTTATATTGTACTAAAAAAATGTTTGTGTTTAAATAGTCTTAGCAATATTTAATAAATATTGACTTTAAAGGAAAGTTGGTTCAAGACCATTAAAAGAACAATTAAATTAGCCAAAAACGCAGGTTTTTGCTATGGCGTCAAAAGAGCCGTTGACACTACAAAAAAAATAAAACAAGAAAATCCAAATAAAACAGTTTCAGTATTAGGTGAATTAATTCATAATTCACATGTTACTTCTGAATTAGAAAATCTTGGCATAAAAACAAT
>CALUZF010000107.1 GCA_944325165.1 Candidatus Gastranaerophilales bacterium | reverse complement strand
CTTGCATCTTCAAGTGCTTTTTTGCGAACGGTTAAAACACTCTCAAGAGTGAACTTAAACCTCCTCAATTAATTCTATCCCCATATAAATTTCTATTACATACAAAGAATACTTAATATGGCGTTATTAATCATCATCTATTTTGTTGAAAAAACTTTAGCAAATTTCTTTAAAAATAATATATACGTATTAGATGAATTTTAAAAAGTGCTTTAATTACAAGAATTTTTTGGTTTTATTAACAAAACGCAACACAAAATTTGAAAATCAAATTCCCTCCATGTTACAATTAACTAAAATTAAGGGTATTGCTAATATGTATCAAATCGCTAACTTAGAAGAAAAATATTTTAGAGTGTTCCAAGGAGCATACAATGATTTTCGCCTTAAGGCAAGAATGGATTATAAATTTGAAATCGACCCTTTGCTTTATGAAGATTTTTTAGATTCTTTTTCAAAGGGTTTAATTTCTTGTTTAATTTTGTTGGAAGATTCTATTCCTACAGGTTTTTTGGCATATACAACAGTTCAATCTGATGTTATTGAGTTATTTGTAATTCATTGTTTAGGCACTGAAGATATTAATGAAAAAAGAAGATGTTTGTTTGAAAGATTTATGGAGCAAACAAAAAACCAAAGAAAACATGCTGTTGTAAGCTATGCTATGCTTGGCGTTCAAGAAAGTTTTAGAAAAGAAGTAGCTGAATTTAATTTTAATTTTATTGATACGGGCGTTGTATTTTTCGATATAAAAAATAAACAATTAATTAAAGATATATCTCAATTTAATTTTATGGAGTTGCCTATAGGATATAAATTAACTCCATATCGTGATATTTATTTTGAAGAATTAGCTGAAGCAATTCACAATGCTTTTAAAGATTCATCCGATGTTAATTTTGATGTAAGATTTTCATCTATTGACGGTTGCAGAGATATTACCCATAAGATTACTACTTCGATTTATGGAAGATTTTTGCCTCAAGCAAGTAAAATCTTGTTGTATGAAAATAAACTTGTAGGTTTTTGTTTAGTTAATATTACAGGTGATGGAATAGCTAATTTGTCTTTAATTGGAATATTAAGCGAACATAGGGGTCAAAAATTATCCAAGTCTTTAATTAAATCTTCTGTCTTGGATGTTGTTAAATTACATCAAGGCGGTATAATTGAATTAAATGAATTAAATGCAAGTTTGGATTTAAATTTACAAAGCGCTATTAAAATGTACGAATCGGCAGGTTTTGTTCAAGCTTACAGATATTCGCAAGCGTACTTACCAAAGGGATAGTCAAATCAAGGAGTAAATAATGGCAAAAGTTTTAATTACGGATAAAATCAATGATTTAGCCGTTAAAATTGTGCAACGTGTGGCAGAAGTTGATAATCTTCCTACTATGGATGAAGATAAATTATGTGAAATAATTGGAGATTATGACGCTCTTTTGGTTCGTTCGCAAACAAAAGTTACTTCTAAAATAATTGAGGCGGGAAAAAACCTTAAAATTATAGGTAGAGCAGGTGTTGGCGTTGATAATATCGATGTAAATGCTGCAACCCAAAAAGGTATAATTGTTGTAAATTCGCCAGATGGCAATACACATGCTGCAGCAGAGCACACTATTGCAATGATGATGACAATGTCAAGAAATATACCTTGTGCTGATGCTTCAGTTAAACAAGGGCTTTGGGAACGCTCAAAATTTACAGGCGTTGAGGTATATAATAAAACCCTTGGTGTAATTGGACTTGGTAAAATAGGCGCTCATGTAGCAAATGTTGCTTTAGCGCTTGGAATGAAAGTTGTTGTATATGACCCTTATGCAAATAAAGAAGTTGTTGAAAAAATGGGTGCAAAATATATTGAACATCTTGATGATTTTTGGGGATTGTTTGATTATTTAACTATTCATACACCAAAAACCAAAGAAACAACAGGCTTAATCAATACTAATACAATAAATCGTATGAAAAAGGGTGTTAGAATTATAAATTGTGCAAGGGGCGGTATAATTGATGAAGAAGCATTAGCAAAAGCCGTTGAATCTGGTCAAGTTGCACAATGCGCTATTGATGTTTATGAAGATGAAAAAAATATAGATAAATCACCGCTATTGAAGCTTGGAAAATCAGCAATTTTAACTCCTCATTTAGGTGCAAGTACTGACGAAGCTCAAATTAATGTTGCACTTGATGTTGCAAATCAAGTAGTTGATGTATTATCCGGAAGAAATGCGACAAGTGCTATAAATATTCCTGCTCTAAAACCTCAAAAACTAGAAGCAGTTAAAGAATATATGGAGCTTGCAGAAAACATTGCTAAAATGGCTTCTCAATTATCAAAAGGCGCAATAAAAGAGCTTGATGTTTCACTTGGCGGTAAGTTATCTTCTTTAGATGTTTCACCTTTAGAAATCGCTATTTTAAAAGGAATTTTGAGCGCAAATATTGATGGTGTTAATTATGTTAATGCGCCTGTTATTGCAAAACAAAGAGGAATAGATGTTAAAACGATAAAAACAAATGAAGTAAATGATACTATTTGTGTAAAAATTAAGACTGCAGAAAATGAAACGGTTGTAAAAGGTGTTCTTGTTGCAAAAGGAGTTAGAAGAATTACACAAATAAATAATTATTTTGCAAGTATTGAGCCTAAAGAGCACATGTTGCTTGTTCCTCACATTAATAAACCTAATATGGTAGCGCAGGTTGCTAGTGTTTTAGGTAAGGATATGATTAATATTTCAGGCATGCAAGTAGCTCAAAGTGCAGATAACTGTGAAAAATCAATTATGATTATAAGCACTGATACTATTGTTGAAAAAGAAACTCTCGATAAAATTGCTAAAATTGAAGGTATCGATGAATCCAAATTTATCGGATTATAGCATTAAGAATTGTAAATATATTAAAAATTACTAAAAAATAAGGTCAAAAAATTGTATTTACGGGTTTTAGTATTGTTGTATAGTGTTGATAATGTAGTGAGGCAAGAATGACTTTAATAAACGGTATAAAAAATCAATTCTCTCAAGAAAATAGAACAAGAAATACTGTAGCAGGCGCAGCAGTTGGTGCTGCAGCAGGTGCAGGTATTGGCTATGCGACAAAGCAAATCGCAACAGTTAAAGACGGCAAGACTTTTCTTAGCGCAGATATTTTTAATCGTGTGGTATCTACAATGGGCGACGATGTTAAAGGCAGAGTGAAATCAGGTGAAAATGTAAGAAAATTATACGAAGATTACATTAAAGTCTTTACAGAATTCTTTAATGCCGAAGTACCGTCAGAAACATCTGATGAAACAATTAAAAAAGCATATTCTGAATTAAAAGGAAAAACAGAAGCTTCTAAAAATGCACTAAGAGAATCACTACAAAAATATTTTAAAGATAACAAAGTTAAAGACTTAACAGGTCAAGAAGATACTTTTGATTTATTTTCAAAATTTGTTAGCATGGATGGTGCAAATAAATCTGTTGGTGTAATTACAGATAGAATTAAATTAACAAACACTAAAATGGCTACTTTATTTAAAGAATTTACAACAGAAGGTAAAAAGCCAAGCGTTGACGAAATGAAACAAGTAATAGCTGCTTATGTTGATACCGTTGGAAAAGATGCAGACTTAGCTATTAAAGGTATAGATGTAGCAACTATTACAGAAGATGCACTAAAAGATGAAAATAATGTAAAAGGCTTATTCAGTCAAATTGAAAACGCATTAAAGTTTGGAGAAACAAATAAAACAAGCTTAGAAGAAGCTGCAAGCAATTTGTTTGAACAAGGAACAAGAAAATTTGCAGATTTAGGCGATAAAGCTACAGAAGCAACAAATCTTCTAAAAGGTTATATAATGAAAGCTGCTAAATCAGCTAAATTAAAACAAGCTGCTATTTTTGGGGCAGTTGGTGCGCTAGTAGTTGGTGTAGTTGCGTTTCTTGTTTCAAGATTTAAATCACAAAAAGCACAACAAACTGAGCAAAATAAATAACAAGATAAATAATATAAAATAACAGTTAAGAATTTTCTTAGCTGTTATTTTTTTATGTTTAATTTTATAAATAAAAAACCCTCCGTAGATAAAGGAGGGTTTTTTATGAATTTTAAAATACTATTTTGTTTCTTCAGTTTTTGCAGTTTCTTCAACAGGTTTTTGTTCTTGATTTGCTTTTTTGTGATCGATAAATTTTTTAATTGCTACGCCTGCTGCTGTAATTCCTGCGCAAATACCAATTACAATTGCAACTAGTTTTTTATTTGATTTAACTGCTTCAGTTGCTTTTGGTGGTAAAGCTTCTCTGATAGTAGCTAATGAACCATTGTTTTTTGGTATTACTGCTAGAGAAGTATTTGGTGTTGCTCCAATTGGACTGATGGTCATTTTTCTTCCTTTCGTTAGCTTACAGTATGTTTATATAATACATGTAAATAAAAATAATTGCTAGTTTAAAGTATAATATTAAGAAATATAAACATAAATTTTGTCGTCCATTTAGGCTAATTCTTTGTTGCAAGTGGTTTAAAATTTCTTTTTTCATATAAAATAATAATATGTTCGAACTAAATAAAACACTCACTTGGCAGGGCTTTTTATTGCTCTGGAGTCAAATAAGGGAGTTTTTAATCACCTTGGGCAACATAGGGTGTGATTTTTCGAGTGTTTTAACTCATATATCAAGGTTGAAAATTAACTTTAGAGAAGTTATTGAGCAATCGAAAAGGTTTGCTTTTGATAGTTTGCCCATAAGCTTGACTATTGTTGGAATGACTGCTTCTATTATTGCTATGCAATTAGCGCCTGAGCTTGCAAAGCAAGGCGGTGCTGATTATACAGGCATGTTATCTGCTCTTGTTATGGTCAGAGAGCTCGCAGTTGTAATGAGCGGATTTGCTATTATTTCTATGGTAGGTTCATCATTTGCATCAGAAATTGCTTCAATGTCTGTAACAGAACAAATTAATGCTATGAGGGTGTTAAGGGTTGATCCTGTTGAATACCTTATTGTTCCAAGGTTTTTGGCAGGAGTTATCTTTATGCCTGTAGTTTTTATTTTAGCAGCATTTTTTGGCTTGGTTTGCGCTGGGCTTGTTTCGCATATTTGCGCAGAATTAAGTCTTTTAAACTACATTACTTCTATGTGGCATGGATTGTATGTTAGAGATATTTTTATCGCTATGCTAAAAAGCTCATTTTTTGGCGGAACAATTGCACTTATAAGTTGTTCATGCGGATATGCTACAAGGGGTGGTGCTAAAGAGGTCGGTTTAGCTACCACAAAAGCGGTTGTTTGGTCATTTTTAGCTATTGCAATGTGGGATTTTATTTTCGCTGCAGTTTTTTATCTATAGGTACGATATGTCATTAGAGATTAAAAATTTAGTTAAAACTTTTGATAATAAAAAAATATTGAATGACATCTCTTTTAAGGTTGA
>CALUZF010000106.1 GCA_944325165.1 Candidatus Gastranaerophilales bacterium | reverse complement strand
AAATTAGAAGATTTAGTTAAATATATCAAAAGTCAAAATAAAATCGCTATGGCAGATATTGCAACATTTAAAGAAGCACAAAACGCTTATAATTTAGGTTTTGATATTGTATCCACAACTTTAAGCGGATATACTGAAGAAACACAAAATAATCCTGATTGCCCCGATTTTGAATTAGTTAAAAAAATAAAAGAAAATCTTGATATTTTTACCATTTTAGAGGGTAAAATCTGGGAAAAACAAGATATAACAAACGCTTTTAAATCTGGAGCAGACGCTGTTGTAGTAGGCTCTGCCATTACAAGACCACAGTTAATTTTAAAAAGATTAAACGAAGGAAAAATAAATGAATAAGGCATTAGGTATTGATATTGGCGGAACAAAAATTTCTTGGGCATTAATTAATTCTAAAGGTGAAATAATTAATGAAATAAAAAAAACATCAACACCAAAAACAAAGGATGAAATAATTGCTTTATTAAAAAATATAATTTCAAAATACGAAAATGAAATTGATTTTACAGCAATTGCAACAGCTGGTGCAGTAAATAATGAAAACACAGGCGTCATAGGCTCAACCGCTAATTTAGCTAATGGCTATAAAGATATAGATTTTCAAAGCTTGAGCACAAAAAAAGTATTCATTGAAAATGACGCAAATTGCGCAGCTTGGGCAGAGTATAAAATAGGTGCTTCAATTAATTGTAAAAATTCAGTTATGCTAACCTTAGGAACAGGTGTCGGTGGTGGAATAATAATCAACGGAAGATTATTAAAAGGTAAATCAGGTGCCGCAGGTGAAATGCATTTTATGATGTCAAGAAAAAAAGAACGCAAATGCACATGTGGTGCTTGGGATTGTTTTGAATCTTATGCAAGCGGGAATGGTTTAAGATTAACCGGAGCTGAAATATTTAAAGATGATAATATAACAACTTATGATATAGTAGAAAAATCCTCAAAAGGTGATAAAAAAGCAATTTTAGCTCTTGAAACTTGGCAAAATGATATTGCCTTGGGGATTTTAGGATTAAATAATATTTTTGATGCAGATTGTTTTGTTTTATCGGGCTCAATGGAAAAATTTGTTAACACAGAAGCAATAGAAAAATTTGTAAATAAAAATATAGTTACAACACCAACTAAAATTTATCATGCTAAGGCTGGTAATTATGCCGGTATGATTGGTGCAGTATTATTAGCTAGTGAACTAATCTAGTTTTTTAGGCTTATTTATATTAATTTTTAAATTATTTAACTGCATTAAATATTTCTTTAAATCGCCAATATTTTGATTTTCTTCAAGTAAATCTTTTTGAATAATGTTGCGCTCAATAGATTCTTTTGTTTTTTCAAAATCTGATTTATAACCTTCAGCTAATATCTTTTGAACTAAATCATCAACACCAAGCGCCCTATAAGATGAATACATTGATAAAATTTCTTCTTTAGTTTTACCCACAGGCAATTTATAGAGCCATTTTAAAGTAGCTAAATCATTATGAGAAATGTTTGTTACCCCATATTCATGAGGCACATACATTATATCACCCTTGGTTTTAGAATGCCCTAAACCCACAGAATGACCAATTTCATGGACAATTGTATGAAATACTTCATTTTCATCCATATATTGATGATGTAAAATTCCGTCTGATAGACCGATTGAAAGCTCTGCTGAATAATATCTTCCAAGTTTATCAAAATTAAATGTACAAGAACCTAAAGATTTTCTATCTACCCTTTTCCAATCAATATTTATATTTGATTCATAAAGATTTTCAGTCCTCTCAAATGCAACAAGTCCGCCAGATAACTGTTCCCAAAGATTAAACCCGTCAATTATCATTTGAGTATATTTATATTCATCATTAGAACCTTTTGATTTATACCAATTAAATTTGCCGATAAAAACTTTCAATGGCATAACATTATCAGGCCACCTTGATAATTTTCCTTTATTAAAACAATCGTCAAGATAAGTTATCGTTTGCATATAAAAATATAATAGCATATAATGATAATATATTTAATAATTTTAATGACTTGAGGAGAAAATAAATTATGATGAATATGATGCAAGTTATGCAACAAGCTCAAAAAATGCAAAAGAAATTTAAAGAAACACAAAATGAGCTAGAGCAAACAGAAATTACATCAACAGCTGGAAATGGCGCAGTTACAGCTGTTTTAAACGGTCAAGGCAAATTTAAATCAATCAAATTAAAACCCGAAGCAATCAACCCGCAAAACCCTGAATCAGTTGATTCTGATACTGTTGAAATGCTTGAAGATTTATTAAATCAAGCACTTTCAGACGCTACAAAAAAAGCAAACGACCAAATGGAAGCTAAAATGAAATCAATCACAGGCGGAATTTCAATCCCCGGACTATTTTAATAGTCCCAAGGGAGTATAAAATGGAATATACTAAACCGCTTGCAAAGCTCATTGAATATTTTCAAAAACTACCCTCAATAGGCCCAAAAACAGCCATGAGGTTAGCTTTGCACGTAGTAAAAATGAGCGAAAACGAGGTTCAAAATTTTGCAAATGCCTTAATTGAAGCAAAAACTAAAATTTCATACTGCAAAACCTGTTTTAATATGTCATGTAATGACCCATGTGAAATTTGCTCTGATATAACAAGAAACAAAAGCGTCATTTGCGTAGTGGGCGAAACCAAAGACCTTATGGCAATTGAAAAAACAAATGAATTCCATGGGCTGTATCATGTCTTACAAGGTTTAATTTCACCAATTGATGGCATTGGACCTGATGATATTAGAATAAAAGAGCTTTTATATCGGGTTAATCAAAATGATATTAAAGAAATAATCTTGGCGCTAAACCCTTCTGTTGAAGGTGAAGCAACAAGCTTATATTTAGGAAAACTTTTAAAACCTTTTAATATCAAAATTTCAAGAATAGCATTTGGTTTACCAATGGGAACAGAGCTGGAATATGCTGATGAAATGACTCTTGCAAAAGCTCTTGAAGGTAGAGTTGAATTATAATTTTAAAAACAAATTAATTAGCTTAATTTTATGTTGCTTATCGACAACATTACCTTCTTTTGCATATATCGACCCAAATACGGGCGCTATGCTCTTTTCGGTTATATTATGCTCCATTACAACCATATTTTTTATATTTAATTCTTTAATTATTAAAATAAAAAGTAAACTATTTTCTAAAACATCACTATCGACAAAAAAACATGATTTTGTAATATATAGCGAAGGAAACCAATATTATTGCGTTTTTAAACCTATATTAGATGAATTTGAAAAAAGAAAAATAAATCTAACTTACTTTACTTCATCAAAAAATGACCCTGTATTCACTGAAAATTATAACTACATAAAAAGCGAATATATAGGAAAAAATAACACTGCCTATTTTAAACTTGCCTTTTTAAATGCTGATATCTGTCTTTTAACAACACCCCATCTTGATGTATTTCAATTGAAACGCTCTAAAAACACAAAACACTACTGTCATATTTTTCATTCAATAAGCTTTTCAATGAATTACAGGCTTTTTGCTCTTGATTATTTTGATTCTGTTTTATGCGATGCAAAATTTCAAATCCCCTTAATTAGAGAAATAGAAAAAAAGAGAAATTTACCCTCTAAAAAACTTGCTGTTGTAGGAAGTACATATATGGACTACAACAAAAAAAGACTTGATGAAATTAAAACAAAATCAAAAAATGATAATTTTACAATTTTGATAGCTCCAAGCTGGGGACGCTTTAGCTTATTAAATAAATTCGGAAAATCAATTTTAGAAGATTTTAAAAATACCGAATATAAAATAATAATAAGACCACACCCTCAATCACTGAGAGTTGATAAAAAATTAATAGATGATTTAACTAAATCTACAATTAATTATAAAAATATTAATTGGGATTTTAACAGTGACAATTTAAAATCCTTATCAAAAGCAGATATTTTAATTAGCGATTTTTCCTGCATTATGATGGATTATGCATTTTTGTTTAATAAACCTTTTTTATATCTTAAAACAGATATTGTTTTTGATACTTTGGATTGTTCTGATTTAGATGAAACTCCTTGGAGATATAAAATTTTAAATGAAATAGGAAGAGAATTAAAACCGCAAAATGGTGATATTGAAAATCTAAAAAATATAATTGAAGAAATGAAAAACAACCCAAATTATGAAAAAAATATCATAAATGCTTCAAATTATGCTTGGGAAGAAAAAAATAATTCCGCAAAAAATGTTGCTGATTTTCTAATCAAAACACAAAAGGAGTTAAATGATGGATTTAATATTTAATATTATAATTGCTCCTTTATGTTTAATGTTTGAATTTTTATTTGATAATATCTATAAATTCAATCAAAATATCATACTTACAATATTTCTTATTAGCTTCATTGTTTGCTTAATTTGCCTACCACTACAGCTAAAAGCGCAAAAAATACAAAAAGAAGAAGAAAAAATACAAAAAAAATTATCAAAAAGAGTTAATTCAATCAAAAAAAATTTCAAAGGAGATGAAAGATTTTTTCTTCTACAAACATATTACAGGCAAAATAACTATAACCCTATAATGGCACTTAGAACATCGTTGAATTTATTGCTTCAGATACCTATTTTTATTAGTGCTTATATATTTTTTAGCAATCTTGAAATTTTAAATAATGCACATTGTCTTTTTATAAATAATCTTTTAAAACCAGACAATCTTTTGATTATAGGCAATTTAAAAATAAATCTTTTACCTATTTTAATGACAATAATTAATCTTGTTGCTGGTTTAATTTATACAAATAATAAAAAAGAAAAAATAAATATTATAATTATCGCTCTGATTTTTTTAATATTGCTTTATAATTCGCCTTCAGCGTTGGTTATTTATTGGACATTTAATAATGTATTTTCATTAATCAAAAATATAATTTTAAAATTTATCAATTTAGAAAATAAAAATAATACTCAGAAAAAAGACAACTATAAAAAGCTATTTTTTATAAATTTGATAACATTATGGATACTATTAGGTTTTTATATTCCATCAAATATATTGGCTACTTCGCCTTATGAATTCATCTTTTATGATGCTACACCAAAAGAAATTTTACTATATTCTATATTAGTTTATTTTGGAATTTTTATTTTTTGGGGAAGTATAATTTATTATTTTTCAAATTCATCCATAAAAAAATTTCTATCATTATTTTTAACATTATTTTTATTCATCTCATTATTTAATTTAAGCGCATTTAGATTACCAAACTCAATTTTAACTAATACATTTGCCTTTAATAGCGCAAGAATTGATTTTTGTTCATACAATAAAATCTATATATTTATTTGCATATTCATAATGTTATTAATAACATTTTTCAAAATAAAAGCATTTTTAAAACAAAAGCTAAAACCGATTTATTTAATCATAATCTCAATTCTAAGTACATGTATTATTGTTTCATCAATTAATATTATAAAAATCTCAACAAAATTAAAT
>CALUZF010000105.1 GCA_944325165.1 Candidatus Gastranaerophilales bacterium | reverse complement strand
GGAACAAGCCCATATTTGCGCATTTCATCTTCAAGAGGAGATTTTTTCTTCTCTTGTTCATCTTTATTAATCCTATAATAATATTCATATAAAGATAGACTACTTATTGCATTTATGGACATAGTTGTTTTAATCCCTCGTGCTTTTATCCATGGAATATATTCCCTAAAATGATGTAAAATTAACTATAAATATGTAAATTTTGCGAAAAAAAGGGTATAATATATAAACAGTCCAATATTTTGAGGTAAAAATGGAAAAAATTTATCAAGAATTATTAGATGAAGCTAAAAAAATAAGCAAATATTCGTATTCACCATATTCTAATTTTCCCGTAGGCGCATGTGTGCTATATGAAAACGGAAATAAATATCTAGGCTGTAATGTTGAAAATGCAAGCTACGGACTTGCGCTATGCGCCGAGCGAAACGCTATATCAAGCGCCATTGCACAAAACGAAAAAACAAAAATCAAAGCTATTGCAATTTATTCTCCAAAACAAAAAAGATGCATGCCATGCGGTGCTTGCAGGCAATGGCTGAGCGAATTTGCGCTAAATGGTCATGATACAAAAATAATCTTAGAAGATGACAACGATAAGCTTTTAATTTTAACCTTGGATGATATTTTTCCTTTTGGTTTCAAGTTTGATGAAAAATAAAAGACGATTAATTTTAAATTAATCGTCTGTCAAAACTTGTTTTAATTCAATATCAGGTTTACCTAAAACCCTTACCAATTCAAGAACTGAAGCTTTCATTTGGCATTTTTGACTTGAATTATTGAAAAAATCTGTATAAAAGCAGCCTTCACAATTACAACCTCTTTTGTAACATTCAATCGCAGTTTGTGTCCATCTTCTAACTGCAGTAGCTCTCCCAAAATCTCTACTCTTTATCACTTATAAACTCTCCCAAAAAAATCTAGTTTGACCATTAAGGTCTTTATCCTTGCGCCCCTTGGCTTTAATTTAATTATATCTTTTAAGTTTCAATTATCAAGCAATTTTCGGGCAATTATTACGACAATTTACAATCATGGTATCGCTTGCCATGCTTATATTTCAAGGGTTTGCCAACCTCAAGATGCATGGTAATTCATGGTTTATGACATGTTCAACATGCAAAACCCATGCTAAATGCTTTAATCAAGTCTTTGTTAATAAAAGTAAAGGTGTAAACAATTGTAAATAATACCATTAATCGGGCATGCCAAAGGCATGGATTTTAAAAAATTAATCTTTTTCTGTATGAAATTTATTTTCATTAGTTAATTTTCTTGTTATTGCATATTGAATTTTAGGTATAACAATTCCCAAAACAAAAATTGAAATAATTGTTCCTATAGCATTAAAAGCAAAGCTTTTTCTTATATTATTTTTCGCTATTTTTTCAATAAATTCGCCATTAATTTCACAATTTGCACTCTTTGCTCGATTATAAATCTGCAATATAAAATCATCCATTGAAGCTCTGATTTTATCTAAATTTTTGCTTGAAACAAAACATAGTTTATCAGCAATATCCTTATTTAAGGTATGATTATATGTTTCTTTTAAAAATTCAGGATTTGATAAAGGCGAATTAGATAAAACATCATAAGCCTGCCGATAAGATAATACGCCAAGACCATCTTCTATATATTGCATTTTCGCCATTTGCTTTGCTTTATCAGATAAAGATGGAAATTTTTTAATAAAATCATCAACAGAAATAACTTTTCTGCCTTTAAATAAATCTTTCAATTTATCTATATCTTTAGAATTTCCAACAAAAAGCTCTCTAAATTCTTCAGGATTATTTTTTAAATTTTCCTTTAATAAATCCAAGGTTCTTTCTAAGGTTTTAGGATTAATATCAGTATTTAAACTTAATTTATTCAATCCTTTTACAATATGTTTTGTAGAATATAAATAAAAATAAATTGATGCTATATCTCTAAATAATCCTTCTATTTTTCTATATTTATTTTGCGCATTATAAAATCTTCCTGCTACAACTCCACTATCAGTGATTAAAAGTCTTGCAGTAGAATTATTTTCCAAAATATGAGCAGCATTAACGGTTTTTTCATATAAAGAAGTAAATGCTATTTGATTTTTATTTTTTATCTGCTTTTGAAAATCATTGAATGAAATTTCTCTTTCGGTTTTTTTATTTTTTTGTTTTTGTTTTTTTAGAGTTTTATCTAATATCGCATTATTAATCTTAGGCAAAATTGCCCCAATAAAAAATGTCGCTAATGCAGTTGATATAAGTATGTTACTTGCTTTAAAACCAAGAGATTTTTTATCGATATATTTAGTAGGATTTCTTAATTCATCAAATCCAATATCAAAATTTAAATCTTTAATTTTCAATAATTTTTTGCCTATAAAATCGCCGATATTTTTTAGCGCTTTAACGCCATAAATCCAAACTACAGCACTTATTCCCTGCTCAACCAATCTATCTGTTGCTTCAGGAATTCCCCCTCTTTTATTTGCTTCATAAGCGCGCCCCAAAGTAACACCGCTTTCAATTATTAGCGTAGGAATAGTGGCGTTAGCATTATAAAATTGTTCCAAAGGCTTAGAAAAAGCAAAACCTTTAAAATTTTGATAATTATCTTTATTATTAATGCGCATATTTCTATTTTTTTAAAACAACTAAAAAATATATTTTGCGTCTATTATTTTTTCACAACAAAACCAAAAGTTGAAGAGTTATCTTTTTCTGATTTTGCAATAATATCCCAATTATGCGCAGTTATGAGCTTTTTTGCTATATTTAAATTTAAATTTAAACCAAGTTGATTAAAATCGCAAAGTCCTTTCTTTTCTTCAAAAAGACTATTGATTTTTTCTTTTGTCATATAAATTGATTTATTTTTAGTATAAAAAGCGATTGAATTTTCATTTTCCCTAATTGAAATTTCTATATCACTATTTTCAAAACCGGATGAAATACTGCTTGATAAAATATTAAAAATAATTTTTTGAATCATCTTTTTATCTGCATTTAATTTAATATCATTAAGAGCATTTGTTCTTATTATGATATTTTGCTGTTTTTCATCAGCAAAACCTTTAATAAGCTCGCAACAACTTTTAACTTGCTGCATAACATCTACATTTTCAATATTTAACTTAGGATTTTCATTTTCATATTTTGTTAAAAATATCGAATTTAAAACAACCTCTAAAAGAAAATTATTTGAAGAATGAACCTCTTTTAATATTTCTTTTTGTTCATCTGTCAATGAGCCAAAATTGCCGCTTAAAAGCAATTTTAAACTTTGATTTTGAGCCAAAATAGGCGTTTTTATATCATGGTTTAAAATAGAAATAATTTGATTTCTTTCTTTTTTAAGCGCTTCATTTTGTTTAATTTTAGCGTTTTTTAATCTCTCTTTATATTTTTTTAGTATTCTTCTTTTAAAAAACATATTTTTCCTTAAAACATATTGGCTCTGACTGCTTTAACAGCTGCTTGAACTCTGTCGGTTACTGATAATTTAGTAAGAATACTTCCCACATGGGCTTTTGCAGTATTTATTGAGACTATTATCTCTTGGGCTATCTGAGAATTGGTTTTTCCATCTATTAGAAGTCTTAAGACTTCTAATTCACGTGCTGTTAAACTATTTTTCAAATTTCTATCTTCATAGAGATTTTCTAAATCGTTTACATTTGGAGTCGGCATTTGGGAAAATGCAAGTTTTGCAATTTCCCAATCCATCCAAAATTCGCCACGTGCTACCATTTTGATTATATTTTTCAGATTTACATTCGGGTTATTTTTGAGAACATAACCGCATGCTCCACAAGCTAATGAAGCAAGTATTCTCTGTTCGTTCTTATACGATGTATATATTATTACTTTTGTCTTTGGGTGCCTTTCTTTTATTATCTTTGTCGCTTCAATTCCGTTCATTTTTGGAAGTTCAATGTCCATTAAAATTATATCTGCACTTTTGTCTTCCATTCTTTTTATACAATCTTCCGCATTTGCGAAATCTTCTATGAAATTTATTTCTTTGTCTTGAGAGAAATATCTCCTATGTGCGATTCTTGTAAGCAAATAATCGTCAACAATATACAGGTTAATCGGATTCATACTTATAGCTCACTTCTCTTATCCACAAGGCTATGATATTATAACCGCGAGCTTTTTGTATATTACCTAATTGGCTAATTATGATTAAATTTGTCTAATTTATCAAAAACCGCTTCGGCTTCTTTCATTTTATTAATTAAAAACAAAATTTTTGCCTTTTGCGTGTACAAACAAAGCTCATCAGGAAATTTCTTAATACCCTTATTTAATATTTTTATTGCCTTTTCTACTTCTGATTTTTCATAATAAAATTCCGACAAATCAATAAAATCATTTATATTTACAGGTTTTATTCGCTCAAGCTCTTCTAACTGTATTGAAGATAATTTTTCATTGCCTTGTATTTTATACAAATTATATAAATTATATTTATATAATATTCTGTTTTTGTCAAGCGCAAGTTTTTTATTAATGTACGTTTGAGCATTAATTACATCGCCTAATTTTAAATAATTTTTTATTAAATAATTTTCAACTTCGTCATTTATAAAATCAGAATTTGAATAATTTTGAACATTTTTTAAATCTTCCAAAGATTCTTCATAATTTTTTAATTCATAATTAATTTTTGCTCTATCTAAATAATAATAAGGGTTTTTAGCTTTATATAAAGCAGAATTAAAATACTCAAGCGCTTCTTTATAGTTAGCTCGTTTTTGACAAATTCTTCCTAAAAGATAATCGCCCTCGCTTGATGTTGGATTTAAAGATATAAATTTTCTCACTAAATCAATGGCATTATCGGTTTTTCCAATTTCAATAAGAGAATAAATATATCCAAAATACCCTTCAGCTAATTCATCATTAACATTAACCAAAATTTCAAAATATTTTTTTGAATTAAAATAATCGCCTTTTTTCAAATAAAAATTGCCTAATTCTAAAAGAACATTTTGATTATTAGGATTTATTTTATATGCACTCAATAAAATACTTTCAAGCTTTTCATCATTTTTTATTTCATAAATTTTTGCTTGATATAAAAGTGTATAAATATTTGCTATATCTTGATTTTCATCCAATAATATCTGGGCAAGCCCTAAATCATTATTTTTAATATATAAATCAACCAACATATTTAAAATATCAACATTATCAGACTTAATATTCAAATATTTTCTGCAATAACGAATAGCAGAAGCTATATCATTTGAAAAATATGCTTCAAGAGCAAAAACTTCATACATCTCAAGCGTCATTTCAGGCAATTGCTTAATATTTAAACTTTTAGCAAGATTTGTCTTAATCAATTTATTGTTAAAAATTATAGCTTTATTAATGTATTCAACCGCTTTTTGATTATCTCCTTCCAATTGCGCTATTTTTGCTTTTATAAAATAAGCACTTGGAGATTTTTCGTTAATTTTTAACATCAAATCAGCATAAGTTTCGGCTTCTTTTAAATCTCCAGATTCAAAAAACATAACTGCCATATCAAAATAATCTTCAAGATTAGACGAAGTATTTAATTTAAAATCAATCTTTTC
>CALUZF010000104.1 GCA_944325165.1 Candidatus Gastranaerophilales bacterium | reverse complement strand
GGAATTGAATTAACTCCATTGTTAATAGTTGAAATTGCATTTTTAGCAATAATCGCTTCATCAACTTCAGCAGGTATCCCTGGAGCTGGTTTAATCACAATTGCTCTAATTTTAAACGGTATCGGTTTAACTCCAGAACAACTAGTAATCGGTTTTTCATTGTTATTTACTTTAGAAAGATTTATAGATATGTTTAGAACAATCTGCAACGTAACATCAGATGCAGTTGTTGCGGCTATTATTGCAGATAATGAAAATGAACTTGATTACGAACTTTTATGCGGTAAACAAGCAGAACAAAAGGCATAAATTTGAATATTAAAGTTGTACTAGAAGGAAAATTAAAAGAAAGTTTTTATTTAAAAGGCGCTTTAGAATACCAAAAGCGCCTTTTAGGCAGAGTTGAAATAGTAGAAACATCAAACATTGAAGATTATATAAAAAATAAACAAAACGCTTTTATAATCACAATGGAAATAGAAGGAAAACAATTATCCAGCGTTGATTTTGCACATAAATTGAAAGAAATAGAACAAGACGGATACTATAATGAAATAATGTTCTTAATTGGTGGAGCAGAGGGCTTAAGCCAAAATGTCAGAAATAAATCCGATTTTAAATTTTCAATGTCAAAATTAACTTTTTTGCACCAAGAAGCGGTTTTGATTTTAATGGAGCAAATTTATAGAGCATATAAAATTTTAAATAATGAACCATATCATAAATGAGGATAAAATATGAGAGCTGTCGATTTAATTCAAAAGAAAAAAGAAGGCAAAACACATACAAAAGAAGAAATTAATTTTTTAGTAAACGGATATACAAAAGGAGAAATTGAAGATTATCAAATGTCTGCTTGGCTTATGGCAGTATGTTTAAAGGGTTTAAATGACCAAGAAACCGCTTATATGACAGAAGCATTCGTTAATTCAGGTGACATATTAGATTTTTCATCTATTTCCAATGATATTGCAGATAAACATTCTACAGGCGGAGTTGGCGATAAAGTAACGCTTGTATTAATACCGATTTTAGCTCAATTAGGAATTTATACCGCTAAATTATCGGGCAGAGGTCTTGGTTTTACAGGCGGCACAATAGATAAGCTTGAAGCTATTCCAAATTTCAAGGTAGAATTAACAAACGAAGAATTTTATAATCAAATAAAAGATATTAAAGTTGCAATATCATCTCAAAGCCCAAATTTAACTCCTGCTGATGGAAAAATCTATGCACTTCGCGATGTCAGCGCAACAGTCGATAATAAATCATTGATTTGCGCTTCTGTTGTTTCAAAAAAAATCGCATCCGGTGCAAATTCAATCGTATTGGATGTTAAATATGGCTCAGGAGCATTCTTAAAAACCCCAAAAGAAGCAAAAGAATTAGGCGATTTAATGATTAAAACAGGTAAATTATTAAATAGAAACATTGATGTTGTAATAAGCTCAATGGAACAACCCTTAGGATATACTGTTGGCAATAGTTTAGAAGTAATTGAAGCGCTTGAATTTTTGAAGGGCAGCTATAAAAAAGATTTATATGATATCACTCTTGAATTAGCCACAAAAACACTATTAAATTGCAAAAAAGCAAAAAATAAAAAAGAAGCCAAAAAAATGATTGATGAAGTAATTAAAAACGGTTCCGCATTAAATAAATTTAAAGAAATTATAGAACATCAAAAAGGAAACACCAATATAATTAATGATTACTCTCTATTTAAAATAGGCAAAAATAAAATTGAAATAAAAGCTCAAAAAAGCGGATATCTAAAGAAATTAACTGCTTTAGATGTAGCTTATGCTGCAAAACTATTAGGCGCAGGACGAGATAAAAAAAGCGATAGCATAAACTATGGAGCAGGAATAATTCTCAATAAAAAAATAGGTGATAAAGTTACAAAAGGCGATTGCATAATGGAATTATATTTTGATGATGTTGAAGAATCAAAACTAAATGATGCAACAAAAATCGCTTATGAAGCAATTGAAATATCAAAAATAAAAACAAAAGCACCTAAATTAATATACTAAAGCTAAAAATAAATAACCTTCTTAGTTTTTTCTTCAACAGAAGATGAATTTTGTTCTACGTTAGCTTGGTAGCCTTGAGTATATTTTATTAATTTGGAATTTTTCGAAACAAAATCATAGATATATTGTATTCTTTTTACACCTTTTTCATCAAGAGTGCTATTAACTTCCACTCTTGATAATAAACCATCAACAAAATCCATTTTTTCTTTTGTTTCTTCAGATACACCATATTTTATATCATTACCTTGAGCACAAGAGGTTATTTTATAATTTTCAAATCTATAATCTTGAGTTGAGCTTTCGCAAACACCATCTTGCACTCTATAATTTTCTTTATATTCAGCTAGATTATTTTTATCAAATTTAAAATAACCAAAGTATCTTTTTAACCCCTTAAAATCAGTGAAATAATTTTTTGAATATTCTTTTAAATATCCATTTTCAAACAAATATCTTCTAAGGGCGCTTTTGTTTTGCCCGTCTTTAGTTTCATATTTATATTCATAAGAGCTTAATTGTCCATTCTCAAAACAATAACGATTTTCAACTCTACGTATTGAACCATTAGAATTGAACCCTTGAGCAAATTCATTTAGGGTTCTTGTTTTTAAATCGAATACATAATAATCTATTGAATTATCTTCATTATATTCAAAAACAACTAATTCTCTTCCTTTATAGATTGACTGTCTAATCAGTTTTCCATTTTTTTCTTCATTTAGAACACCTACATTATCTTTATCCAATGAGAATGTTCTTGTAATATCTCCATCAATTTCAACTGTTAAATCATTGTCCTTAAGTGATTTAATTGTTGAAATTGAATTCTTCATAACTCTATGAGCTTGATTTAGTATCTGTTTTGACTTTTTCAAAAGTTTCTTTCTTGAAAAAGTAACTCTAAAATCCCCTTCTTCCATTATTTTTAAGGCTTTATGTTTAACAGCATCAGCTTCTTTTTTAAAATCAGATGCTTGTCTTCTTATTCCGATATTTTCATTTAAACCAATAAAAACATCAGCAGCACCCTTAAATTGAATATTATTTAAAGAGATTTTATCAGCTTGAACTTGCACTCCAAGGGCTTTTTGCCTGTTTGCAAAATCTAAATTATAATTATTATAAGTATTTATAGAATTTATTTTCATAACAACCTAATTTAGTTTAATCGCCCTTTCACATCTTACATCACTATTAGTTTTTTGAGAAGCACCTACAAAACATTCCATAGGTACAACATCATCAAAAGTATACATTCTGGATGAAAAAGTAGTAACCGTTCCATCCGAATCTTCCTTTCCTGAGATATTAACTCTTACATGATTTAATCCATTTTCATTGAAATAAAAAGCTTTTTTAGTTGTACTTTTGCCATCTGCTTGACGATTTAATCCAACTAAACAAGAAACACTATCGCCATTTTCATCAAATCCATAGAATTCACCAAACTTCATATTTCCTGCATTAGATGAAAAATAATTCTTATAAGCATTAGCTAAAATAGGCCCATCATAAACATAATGTTCGCCCGCCTTAACTGTGCCATTAGCATAATCGACATTTTTGCCTAAAAAGTATCTACTTAATTCTCCATTTGAAAATTCAAAATTTTGAGATGAATATTCTCTCACACCCGCCAAGCAAGTATAATCAGTATCACATGTATAAAGCTCATTATCTACAAATATTAACTGTTCTTTTGCGCTATATTTACCCTTAACTTCATTTATTCTAACATCTCTGCCATATTGAACCAAAGAACCATCTTCCCTATCAAAAACCCAAGTATCAAACTTTCCTGTTTGAAGATTTCTTATAAATACGCTTATTGAATTTTTATCATATATCGTTTTTGCATCAAGGCGAGAATCTTTATAATCTTCAATAACAAATTTATCACCTAATAAATAATAATCCCTTGCAATCTCATCGCCATCACCCAAAATCGGTTTGAATTTTCTTAATTTTCCATGGTTAAATTTTCTTTTTGCATCATCCAAAACTATCGAAGATTTTTCCAAAACTTCATCTGCAAATTCTTTGATATTTGCAGAATTAGCTAAAACAAAATAAGAGTTATCTTTCAAATCTCTAAATTCTAGAAAAATTCTATTGGATTCATTTAAAAGCCCTTTTGCTTCCAATTTTAATAATTTTAATAAAGCTTCATCTCTGCCTGTAAAAGATACTTTATCAGATTTTTTAATATCCAATTTGTCAAAATTATCAGATGAAGCAATAGATTTTGTTGTATTATTATTTTTTGTTTTTTGTAGTCTGTTATATACTATGTTGTTGTTAATATTAGCTATTCTCATTTTAAATTTGTCCCTTTGCAAATATATAAAACATGTAAATAATTTTTTTTGCCTAAAAAAAGCTCTTTTAAAAGAGCTTTTTACATATAAATTTTTATTTTTATATATTTGGTCTTTGAGTATACACTCCAAGCTCTTGTTCAAGAGCATAGGCACTTTGCAATAGCGTCATTTCATCTAAATTTTTAGCAATAACTTGTAAACCAATTGGCATACCACCTTTATCAAAACCGCAAGGCATAGATAACGCCGGTGCACCAACAAGATTAGATGAAATTGTTGCAATATCTGTTAAATACATTGCTAGTGGATTATCTGCTCTTGAATTTAGGTCAAAAGCTGTTGTAGGACAGGTTGGAGAAACCAAAATATCCACTTTTTCAAATGCTTTATTAAAATCATTCGCAATTAATCTTCTTAATTGTTGAGCTTTTTTATAATATGCATCATAATAACCGCTTGATAGGGCGTATGTTCCAAGCATTATTCTTCTTTTTACCTCAGGTCCAAAGCCTTGAGCGCGAGTTTTGCAATACATTTCTAATAAGTTTTCACAATTTGGAGCTCTATATCCATATTTTACACCATCAAAACGAGCTAAATTTGAGCTTGCTTCAGCAGTTGCAACGATATAATAAACACCAATTGAATGTTTTAATAAAGGTAGAGAAATTTCAATAATTTCAGCACCTAATTTTTCATAAGTTTTTATTGCGTTTTCAATTGAAGATTTTACGTCATCTTCAACACCTTCTGCCATTAATTCTTTAATAACGCCAACTTTTAAACCTTTAATATCTTTTTTAAGGTTATTAAAAATATCTCCAACTTCAAGCTTTAATGATGTTGAATCCTTAGAATCATAGCCTGCTATTGCTTGATATAAAAGAGTAATATCTTCTATACTTCTTCCAAACGGTCCAATTTGATCCAATGAAGAAGCAAAAGCAATTAAACCATATCTTGAAACTCTGCCATAAGTAGGTTTAAAACCATTGATACCACAGAATGAAGCAGGAAGTCTAATAGAACCACCTGTGTCAGAACCTAATGACAAAGTAACTTCGCTTGCGCTAACGCTTGCAGCAGAACCGCCTGAAGAACCACCCGGAACTTTATCTAAATTATATGGATTTCTAACAATTTTAAATGCAGAATTTTCATTACTTGAACCCATTGCAAATTCATCTAGATTTGCTTTTCCCAATATAGGAACAAGATTTTCTTTTAATTTTACTGTAATTGTAGCATCATAAGGCGATACAAAATTTTCCAAAATTTTTGATGAACATGTTGTTTTTGAACCAATCATATTCATGTTATCTTTTAATGCCGTAGGAATACCTGCAAGCATTGGTATTTCTTCATTTTTAGCTATTTTTTCATCTACTTTTTTAGCCGTTTCTATCGCAGAATCAAATGT
>CALUZF010000103.1 GCA_944325165.1 Candidatus Gastranaerophilales bacterium | reverse complement strand
TCAACGTTAATTAAACCGCCAACAAGGATGATATCTGAAATACCTTGAACACCGCATAATAAAACTTCATCTACAACAGAGAATGCGTCTTTGAATGTTGTTCTTCTTTCAACAACTTCCATTAATTTATCATTAGGAATAACAATTAGCGCATCAACATTTTCTTTTAATTTTTCAAGACCAGCTAATGCTTGAGCTAAACGTTTTTTACCTTCGAATTTAAATGGTTTTGTTACAACACCGATTGTTAATGCACCCATTTCTTTAGCGATTTTAGCTACAACAGGAGCAGCACCTGTTCCTGTGCCACCGCCCATACCGGCTGTAACGAATACCATATCAGCACTGTCTAGTGCTACTGTAATATCTTCTCTTGATTCTTCAGCTGCTTTTTCACCAACTGAAGGATTACCGCCTGCACCAAGTCCGTTTGTTAATTTTGTACCTAATTGAACTTTCTTTTGAGCGCTGGACATTTCAAGAACTTGGGCATCAGTGTTCATTGCCCAAAATTCAACACCGCTTAATCCTGAAGCAATCATTCTGTTAACAGCGTTTCCACCGCCGCCGCCAACACCAACAACTTTGATATTAGCATTTGATGAATACCTTGGATACTCTGCAGGTTGTCTGTTATAATTATCTAATTTGAACTTATCCACTTATTAGCCCTCTTAATATTTACTTTAATTTAACTATATTTAAAAAATTTTTATATGTAAAGAATTTCTACTAGAATTATGCGCTAAATTTAACATAAATTCAAATTTGTAAATAACTGTTACTATTTTTATATTTAATATAAAATATTTTTATGGAAAATAATTTAAAAACAGTTAAGTTTGACCCTGGTTTTGCGCCTGTTGTTATGGATGCTTTGGGTCAAGTAGGATATATTTATTATACATTTTGTGCTATTCAAAATGTAAAATTAAAAAAAATGAATTTTGTTCATACCTCAAGAAAGCTTGAATTTTATTTAAAGAAAAATATTGCTTTTTATTTGGGTTGTCTTTTGTGGGCGTCATATATTAAGCAGTTTGATGATTATGAAATTGAAGGTAATAAATTATTAGGTGAAGTTTGCGAAGAAAATGAATACACAAGTGAAATTAATTTTTTAATTGATTTTGTTTCAAATCAATTGCCAAGAGATTTTAAATATTATCTTGGAAAAAATTATATTCCCGATGAAAAATATTTACCTATTTTAGAAACATATAAGCAATTTCTTATTTTAAATAAAGGTTTTGTTGAATGTTCTAAAACAAATCAAATAATTATTCCAGATAATTTAAAGAAATTATCCGCTGAAAATTTAAATTTGGTTAATGAAAAAATACAAAAAGCAATTCAAGAAAAGGAATTAGAACAATTATTTGATTGTTTTGAATTAATTTTTTAATTTAAAAGGGCCGGAGTTTTAGAATTTAACCCATCCTTAATTTTAAATATTATACGCTAAATAAGGTGATGGGAAACATCCGACCCATATATAATATAAAAGATTTTTTATATATTTTCATTAGAGTATTGTCTAGTTTTATATATAATATATTTATGGAGAAAAGATATTATCCCTATTCAAAATATTTAAAAGATACTTTTAATAAAAAAGTTTATAAAATAACGCTGGATAGCGGTTTTTATTGTCCTAATCGAGATGGCACAATATCATCGGGCGGGTGCATTTTTTGTGATGAAGTAGGAAGTTTTTCAAGGTGTTTCGATTCTAAAAAAACAATTCAAGAGCAAATTATAGCTTCAATGAAGCATTTAGAAAAACAATTTAAAGCAGAAGCTTTTATTGCTTATTTTCAATCATATAGCAATACTTATGCGCCTGTGGAAAAATTAAAAGAAGTTTATGATTCTGTATTTTTTGATGAAAAAATTGTATCTATTGCAATAGGAACACGTCCTGATTGTGTGGATGATAAAAAACTTGATTTAATTTCAACATATAAAGTTCCTTGGATTGAATATGGCTTGCAAAGTTCTCATAATGAAACACTAAAATGGATGAATAGAGGGCATGATTTTGAATGTTTTAAGCATGCCGTTATTGAAACTAAAAAAAGAGGTATCAAAGTTTGCGCTCATATTATTTTAGGTTTCCCAAACGAAACAAAATCCATGATGCTTCAAACGGCAAAACGTCTTTCAGAGCTTGAAATTGATGGAATTAAAATACACATGCTCACAATTTTAGCTGATTCTCCTTTATTAAATTTATATAATCAAAATCCTTTTTATTTGATGAATATGGAGCAATATTGTGAAATTGTATGTGATATTTTAGAGATTTTGCCACCAAGTTGTGCAATTGAGCGAATTGCAGGAACAGGATATAGCGAAACTACAATACACCCTAAATGGGTTAATCGCAGATTTGAAATTTTAAATATGATAGATAAAATTTTGCTTCAAAGAAATTCAAGACAAGGTATAAAATTTTAAATATTGTCAAAAAAAATTATTAACTTCTTGAAACAATGCGCAATTTGTAGTAATTTAAAAGTGAATATAGTTTACAGATTAGGTTAAGGATTAATTATGGTAAAAAAACTTATCACTCAAGACACCAGAATGTTCTTGACGGGTAATGAGGTTATTGCTTATGCAGCAAACGCAGCCGAAGCTGAATTTATGTATGGCTACCCGATTACACCACAAAATGAAATTATGCATACTTGGTGTAAATTGCTTCCTAAAACAGAAGCAGGATTTTTACAAACAGAAGATGAAATATCAGCAGGTTTTTCAACAATCGGCGGTATTTTGGCAGGTAAAAGAGCATTTACTGCAACAGCAGGACCCGGTAACGTGATTATGCAAGACGCCCAATCAATGGCTGAAATGATGAGAATACCTTTCGTTTGTGCCGTTATGCAAAGAGGTGGGCCATCTACCGCTACTGTAATTTATGCTCAACAAGAAACACGTCTAACTTGTTTTGGCGGAAACGGTGAAGGCTTTAGAATAGTTTATTCAACAGCAGGACACCAAGATTTATATGATTATATGATTAAAGCTTTCAATACAGCTTGGAAATATCGCTTCCCGACATTTATGTTGGCTGATGGTTACCAAGGTAAAATGAGAGAACCTGTTACATTGTATGATCCTGCTTCTCGTGGTATTAAAATGGTTCCAACAACAACAGCGCTTCGTGCTGAAGGTAAAATCGGCGTTGATAGAGAAGCAACACATTTAAGAAATACATATAACTTAGAAGAAGAATTGATGGAAGTTCTTGATTCTTATCAAGAAGAATTTGAAAGAATTTCTCCTGAAATTGAAGAATATCTTGAATATAAAGCTGAAGATGCTGAAGTTCTTGTAATTGCTCATGGTATTGTAGCACGTTCTGCAATGACAGCTATTGATGAATTAAGAGCTAAAGGCATTAAAGCAGGCTTATTTAGACCAATTACAATCAGACCGCTTCCTGTTAATCCGATGAGAGCTGCTGTTAAACGTGCTAAACAAGTATTGTTTACAGAATCAGCTAACGGACAACTTGCTCAAATGTGTTTAGAAAAATTATATGGTTTAACAACACCATATAAAACACTTTATAAGATGGGCGTTGGTGTAACAGGTGACGATATTGTTGCCAAAGTTGAATCAATGGTTCGTGAAATGGCAAGCGTGTAAGGAATTGATGAGGAAATAAAATGATAACAACACTAGATGTAAAACCGGATTTAGCCAATGCTCAAAATGCGCAAGCTGGTGCAAGTAAATTTTGCCCCGGTTGCGGTCATGGTATGATTTTGAAAACATTAGCTAAAACAATAGATGAATTAGAACTTAAAGAAAGAGCGGTTTTTGGCTGTGATATCGGATGTTCTTTATTATCTTGGAATTATATGGATTTAGATACAGTTCAAACTCACCACGGCAGAACAACTCCTGTTATTTACGGTGTTACAAGAGCTAACCCTGGAACAGTTGGTATTGCTTATATGGGCGATGGCGGTGGTTTGGCTATTGGTGCTCAACACCTTGTAAATGCTGCAACAAGAAGTGAAAATTTACTTGTAATTGTTGCAAATAATACAAACTACGGTATGACAGGCGGTCAAATGAGCCCTACTACTATGCCGGGTCAAAAAACAGAAACAACTCCATACGGTCGTGATCCTGAAGTTACAGGCAGACCCGCAAAAGCTGCTGAGCTTGTTGCTGCAATAGCTGATCCTAATAAAGCTTATGTTGCAAGAGCTTCTGTTTCAAATTTAAGAAAATTAAATCAAGTATTTAAAAAAGCTCTTAAAAATGTTGCAGATGGCGGTTATTCTTTCGTAGAAGTTCTATCTGTTTGTCCTTTGAATTGGAGAACAAATAACGAAGGAACTTGGGAAAGATTAAAAACTATGGAAGAATGTTTTGAAGTTAAAGAATTCTTAGTTCGTGAAGGATTGGAGTAGAATATGGCAAGAACAAAAATCGTATTAGCGGGTGAAGGCGGACAAGGCGTTCAATCAATTGCAAAAATTTTGGTTGAAGCAGGTTATGAAGCCAACAAAGAAATTCTTTATATTCCAAACTTTGGTGTTGAACAACGTGGCGGTGTGTCTGTTGCTTTTTGTCAAATTGGTGATGAAAAAATCGGTGAACCACGTTTTTCTAAAGGCGATATAATCATTGCTTTATCTGATAGAGCAATTGCAAGATGTGAAACATATACAAGCGAAGATTCAATTGTAGTTTATGACTCATCTGTTTGCAAAACTAAACCAACTGCAAAATGCAAAGAAGTTATTGCAGTTGAAGCAAATAGAATTGCAAATGAGCAATTGAGCGCTCGTGTATTTAACATCATGATTTTGGGTGTTTTATTGAAAGCAACTAATGTATTAGAAATTGATGATATTAAAAACGCTATGGAAATTGCTCTAGGAAAGAAATTTGACGCAAAACCCGAATTAAGAGAATTGAATTACAAAGCTCTTGAAATGGGCATGGCTTTATTAGAGAAAGTTGGTGCATAATGGCAAAAGATATTGAATATAAAGGCTATAAAGTAGAAAATTGTGCAAAAGGAAAAGCAGATTGGTATTTATTCACAGACCTATGTAAAGGTTGCGGTTTGTGTATGGTTAAATGCCCTAAAAAATGCTTAAGCTGGTCAAAAGAAGTTGGTTTATATCAAACTCCTTGCGTTGAACCAAATCCTGAGGAATGTATTGCTTGTGGAATGTGTGCTCTGACATGTCCAGATAGCGCAATTAAAGTAGTTAAAAAATAACAATTTTTTATATTAAAAAAGCGGTGATATTTTTATCACCGCTTTTTGTTTGTCTACTTTTTATTTTTTGGACGGTATTCTCATTGCATAGAATGAGCGAATAACGAATATCAATGCAATGATTAAGAATATCGCACCTACAATTTTTGAATGTGCTCTAAATTGTTCTGAAATAGCGATTTCCATTGCTAATAAGCCGAATAATGTTGTAAATTTAATAATCGGATTCATAGCAACTGAAGATGTATCTTTAAATGGGTCACCCACTGTATCACCTACTACAGTAGCGTCATGCAAAGGTGTTCCTTTTTCTTCTAAATCTACTTCAACAATTTTTTTAGCGTTATCCCAGCAACCGCCTGCATTTGCCATAAATACAGCTTGGAATAAGCCAAATACTGCTATAGCAATTAAGTAGCTTATAAAGAATGATACTGCTTGATTATTGCAAGTTGATGGGCTTGATAAGAAAGCTAATGCTAAAGCAAAAGAAAATAGTGCAACAAATATATTGAACATGCCTTTTTGAGCATATTGAGTACATATTTTAACTACTTCTTTTGAATTTTCAAGATTTGCTTTTTTATCATC
>CALUZF010000102.1 GCA_944325165.1 Candidatus Gastranaerophilales bacterium | reverse complement strand
GCAAAAATTAATTGAACTTTATTTTCATTTAATAATTTACCGATTCTTTCTTCATCCATTAAAATCAACCAAGCACGTTTGTAATCTGCAAATCTTCTTGCCCAAGTAATTGTTAATACGTTCGGATCGAAACGTTTTCCTTGAGTATCTGAAATGTATTGGAATAAATCTTTTTTCATTTCATGTTTTGCATCAAGCAATTCTTGGAAATTTGTAGCTTTTTTAATTCTGTCATCTTGCCAATAATGCAAATTAACTGCATTTGTAATAGCTTTAATAGGACATCTGTCTTTTACCCATTCCCACATTTTATTTGCAACAAGACCATGAAGTTGAGATACTGCGTTAGCTATTCTTGACATTCTAAGAGCTGCAACAGTTAGTGAGAAGTTTTCACCGCCTAATTCAACGGCAGTTTCTCTTGAGCAACCGCTAAAGAATCCGCCTTCAAGCAATGTATCAACCCAATGAACCTCGTTCCCTGCTGGAACAGGTGTGTGAGTTGTAAACACTGTTTTTTGTCTAACTGCTTTAAGATCGCCATTGTATTGTCTTAATAATTCAAATGCTGCAGGTAATGCGTGACCTTCGTTCATGTGGATAACATCAAAGTTATAACCAACAGCTTGAAGAATTCTAACACCACCGATACCAAGAATTGTTTCTTGAGCTACACGAATTTTTTCATCTCCATCATATAATTTATGAGAAATTTTTCTAGCCCATTCAGAGTTAGCTTCAACATCAGTTGTTAATAAGTATATAGGGCAAGTTCCGAATAATTCGCCTTCAACTCTATATGCTTTAACTACTACATCTTCGCCAAAAACTTTAACAGTTGTTGAAACATTTAAATCTGTTAAGAAATCATAGTGTTTTCTAATATATGCAACTTCAACATTACCTGATTCATCTATTCTTTGGTCGTAATAACCAAAAGACCATAACATAGTAACACCAACCATTGGCATTTGTAAGTAACCTGCTGATTGCATGTGAGAACCCGCAAGAAATCCTAAACCACCTGAATATGTTGCCAAGGATTGGTCAATTGCGATTTCCATTGAAAAGTAAGCTACATTTGGTAAAGCCATAATTTAATCCTTTTAATACTAACTACGTTTTAATTAATAAAATATTAACACAAATATAATTATTACCAAAAATAATTCTAAAGTGTTAATTAATATGCTTTAATATTATATTTAAAAAATAAAAAAATTATAACGATTAATCTCACATGATACAAAACTTAATACTTCTGTATGAAATATTAAGTTCTGATAGTCATATATTTTAAATATTTAAGTTTATCTTAAATAAGAGAATCTAGCGCATCTTGAGTTTTGCTATCTGCTTTACTTTGCTTTAATAGATAAGTTAAATATTCTACACTATCTTTTTTCGGTGCGCTTTTGCTCTTTTTAATTGAAGCTCTAATCGCAGGTGATAATTTTCTCAAGTTTGCTTTTTCTTGTCTTTTTTGTTTTGCTCTATAATCTGCTGAGTTTCTCAATGTCTTTATAACGCCACCAATTGAAGATGTAGCTGAATCAGACGAATTTAATAAACTACTCAATAAAACTTGTCTGTTGTTATTCTTAAATTGTTTTAATGAATTTCTTGCTGAAGTTTGTGCTTTAATCAAGTTTCCTTGAAGATTAGAAGGTACAATTCCTTCTTCTTGCAATACTTTATTTAAAATTCCTTCAATCATTGCTTCATTTGTCAATTTTCCTAAAGCAGTTTTGTTGTCAAAGAAAATTCCGCTCTTACCATCTGCACCTACTAATTTCTTTTTAACTGCTTCAAAACAAGCTTCTTTTGTTTTACCGCTCGGCAAAGTAGCACCTTCTAGCGCAAAATTAATTATATTATCTACATCTGCATCTTCGATATATTTTGATAAATTCAAAAATCTTAGCGCAACTTCAGGAGTTTGCTCAATTGTATTACCTGTATCAATCAATGTAAATATTTTTGATTTGCTTGCTTTGTCCCCGCCAACATAAGATTTAAGAGCATTAATATCAATCATAATATTACCTGGGTGAATATCAGCATGTATTGTTTTACCTTTTGGAGTAACTTCATTAAATTGTTCAACTAATACATCTTGATATAATTCAAGCATTGTTCTTGCTTCATCTTTTGAAAGATTTGCAAAACCTTCCATTCCTTTATGTTCTTCGATATATTTATTTAAAGTTTCTTGAGCATTTTTAAGATCTTCTTCTGTAAAAACACCTTGTGCACCACCTGTTGCTCTAGCATTAATTGAAGATCTGATTAAATTAACTTTTTTCTCTAATTCATCTTTTTTCTTAATGTAATCAGATACTCTTTGCAAGCAAAAACCATCTGCTTTTTCCATTACATAAGCTCTACCGTCTGCACTTACTTCAATACCTTTAACAACTTGAGCTCTTGTTGTTGAATTAGCAAGTTTTTTTGCTGCTTCCATTTCATTAGATAAATTAGCTTCTTTTCTAACGCCTTCTGCTATATCTTTGAAAGATCTAATAAGAGCTTGTTTTTCATTTTCTGCCATATTAGAAGCCTTGATAATGTTTATACATTCTTCAGCGTCTTTCATAATTTTATCGTCACTAATATTTCTCTTTAATAATTTTACAACAAGCTCTTTGCCATCTTTATCCTTAACCAAATATGTTTCAGCAACAGTACCAACACCTAAAGGTGCATCTTTTACAAGAGTGTATTTTCCACCAAAAGCTTCACTGATTGCTTTTTGTGCTTCTTCGACAGAGTATGTTCTAGGTCCATCCATTTTTAGTTTTTTAATTAATTCACTAGTTGTAGTTTCATATCCTTTTGCACCAATTAAACTAGATAAAGCACTCAATAACCCTTCTTGCTTTTCACCTTCTTGTATTTGTAAGATTTTTAAGAAGAAAGTATTTTGAGATAATTCATTATATAAATCATCTGCAGTTTTAGTTCTATCACCGTTATTCATAATAGCTTTCATTTGTTCGCTATCCATCAATACATCTGCAAGCTTCTCATAAGAAGTCTTACCATCTGCATACGGAGTTAAAATTGAAGTCTTATTAATGTCATTAAATGCCTTAGTTAGATTTTTTTCAAAAACAGAAGCATCTATACCCTTTTTAAAAGCCATAGCACCAATAGCAGCTACAGAAGCTATATTGGAAACAGGTGAATTTTTCAAATTATCAATATAAGAGCCGATAGATTTATCTCCGCTATCTTCTCTTGAAGCTACAAAATATCTATTTAAAGAATTTAATACAAGATATAAAGGAGCACCTACAAATCCGCCACCAAGAAGCAAGACAGGAGCTAAAAGACCATTAATTGCACCTGAAATTAGATTTCTTGTATTTTCTTCTTTTTTATCCGCTTTCATAGCTTTTCTTTTTGCCTTTAATTCTTCTTTGTCGATATTTTCATCTTTTTTGATTTTATATTTATCTGAACCGATTCTATTTAGCGCAGTTAAGCCAAATTTAGAAATTGCACCTAAATAAGCAGCCCCTAATGCACCACCGATATTAACAAATAAATTTTCCTTACCTGCCATCAATGAACTGCCAGAGATTTTACTTTTAAAAGTTTCCACTAAAGTTGTTTTACGTCCTTTAGTAAAAGAAAAAATAACCGCACCGCATACCAAAATATCTGCTACAGCTTGAATTATACTTTCTTGTTGTCTTCTATAGTTATTAATATCTTTTGTGATTTCTTTGCTATCAGCATTATTATTTATTTTTTCTTGAATTTTTTTGCTTGATAAACCAAGTCCTAATTTACCTTTAATAAAATCGGCAGCTTTTTCAACTAGACCGTTTTGTTTTTTTGCATTTTCCAATTTTGTATTTAATTCAACAATATCTTTATTTTGTTGAATAGGTACGCTAATTGGCGCTTGTTGTTGGGTTGTCGGCGTCGCATTTGAAGTATTTACAGGTTTTGTATTTTCAGCGGATGTCTGAGTTTGAGTTTGATTTATATTATTCGCACTTTGCTGATTTTGATTATTTACATTAACAGCATTTGTATTTTGTTGTTGATTCTCCCTTGTGCTCTTAGCAAAATCCGACATTCTAATAAAATCCGACATGACAATCCTTTCTTGATAAATTACTATATAAATTAATAAAGTAATATTTGCCAAAAAAATTGCCAAAGAATTAAAAATTATGTTAAATCATTAAAACAATCAACTATTTTTTCTATCCAGCCATTGCAAGTATCAATATCAAGACTAGATAATTTTCCGCCGCCTCTATCGCTATGTCCGCCAAGCGAAAAATCTAAATCAATATTATCTTTAGCATAATCATAAAATTCATCTAAATTAAAATCTTTAGAATGAATGCTTATTCTATATGCGCCTTCTGCCTTATAAAAGACAAGTGCAACTTTTACATCAGGATACAATTTTAATACATTTCTTCTAAAATTATTTAAAATAGCGCTTGTTCTTATATTATCTTCGCCTAAAGACTTCCACTCTTCATCATCAACAGCAATTGCAACATAGGCAACTTTTCCATTTTTGCTAAAATTAATTTTTTTATATAAAGAATCACTAAAACTCTTTTCTTCATCAGTCAAATCAGCCATAATATCAATTTTTTTTGCCATAAATGAAATATCTTCATCTGTAAGCATTTTTCTTAAATTTTGATAAATTTCATAAGCGTTTTTATCTTTTTTTAATTCATCACAAGCGATAATTGTCCCTTTATTACCATCACACACAACCAAGCCTTTTTTATTGCAATCGCTTATAAAACCAAAAAATAAATCATAAGCAATATCTTTAGAAAATTTTTTATCTAATGCTTCAAAATATCTATATATAACGCTTGTTGCAGACTTTGCCGATTTATCAGAATAAAAAGGTGCACTTGATAAAATATTTTGAGAATTTTCAATGGGTTCTTGAAATTGAATGTAGCCATCTTTTGCAATATCTAAATCTTTATGATGGTCAAAACCCATAATTTTTGGCGCTTTTAAAATATGCTCATACACTATAGGAGAAATTCTTTTTTCAGAACCAAAATCAACACAAAAAGCAATATCGGGTTTAACTTTTTCTATTTCATCCTTATCATTCGATTGAACAATATTAAAGTTGTAAGTCCTTAAATTCAACAACTTTGGGTTTTTTTGAGAAATTATAATTCTAGAATGAACACCGATATTATTCAAATATTCCCACATGGCTAAAGCAGAATTTGCAGCGTCTTTATCGGTTGTATCATGACAAATAATATCTACATTTTTAGCTTTTCGCAACTCTCTATCCACAAACTGTGCTTGCGCTTTTGACATCCTGTTAGCTGTGAATTCTATTGAAGAGTTGCTTAAATTCATATTAATTTCCTTTTTTAGATAAATCTTTTTATCATTTCTAAATCTTTTTTAAATAGATATCTTGGCTCTCCTTCATCCATAGAGTGATATCTTAACAAGTACGAAGGATGAAATATCGGAACAAATTTTCGCTTATCAATTTCAAAAACTTGTCCTCTTGCTTTCGTTATGGTTAATTTTTTATCAAAAATAAAGCTCTCAAGAGCAGTTGAGCCCACAAGAACAATGATTTTCGGATTAACAAGCTCAATTTGTTTTTTTAAATATTCAAAACAAGCACTCTTTTCCTCTTTTGTAGGCTTTCTATTTTCCGGAGGTCTACATTTTATAGTATTTGCAATATAAAAATCTCCTTGTTTATAGCCAACTTCAAATAAAAATTTTCTTAAAAGTTGTCCTGCCCGACCAATAAAAGGAATTCCTGTTTCATCTTCATTTTTCCCAGGGGCTTCTCCTATAAACATAATGGGCGCATTCTCGCACCCAT
>CALUZF010000101.1 GCA_944325165.1 Candidatus Gastranaerophilales bacterium | reverse complement strand
GTAAATTATATTAGTTTTTTTCTTGTTTCTTTATCAATTTCAAAAATTTCATCTATGGTTGGATTAATAATATTATTTGTCTTTTCAATTTCGCTAAATATAATTTTTTCTATATCTAAAAAGTTAATTTCATGATTTAAAAATTTATACACTGCAACTTCATTTGCTGCATTTAATACAACAGGCATTATACCCCCTTGTTCGCCACATTCTATTGTTAGCTTCAATAGAGGAAATTTTTCTGTATCGGGTTCAAAAAATTCTAAATTACGATTAAAAATATTGAAGCTGTTTGTTTTAATTCCTTCAAAGCGCTCAGGATAAGTTAGTGCATATTGAATAGGTATATGCATCGATGGAACGCCCATTTGAGCTATAAAAGAGCCGTCATTAAATTCAACAAGTGAATGAACTATGCTTTGCGGATGAATAACGACTTTGATATTGTCATAATTAAAATTGTAAAGATGATGTGCTTCAATTACTTCTAAACCTTTATTTACAAGAGTAGCACAATCTATTGTGATTTTTTTACCCATCATCCAGCGAGGATGTTTTAGCGCTTCTTTTGCGCTGAATTTTGCCATTTCCTCTCTTGTGTTATTTTTGAAAGGACCTCCTGAAGCTGTTATCCATAGATTTTTAGCGTAAGGATTATCAAATTTATTTAAACATTGTAATATCGCTGAATGCTCTGAATCAATAGGCAATATTGAAACATTATTCTTTTTTGCTTCTTTCATTACAATATCGCCTGCCATAACAAGAGTTTCTTTGTTAGCAAGTGCTATTGTTTTATTATTTTCAATTGCTTTTAATACTGCTTTTACGCTTACTATTCCCGATGTAGCTACAACTAAAATATCGTTTTGAGAGATTTTAGCAAGCTCTAAAAGTCCTTCTTCTCCATATAAAAATTCAATATTTTTATATATTTTTGATAGTTCTATGCTATCTTTTCCATCTGCACAACAAACATATTTTGGTGAGAATTTTTCAATTTGTTTTTTTATAAGCTCAATATTTTTTCCGCATGCTAAACCTAAAACATTGAATTTATCTTTTAATTTTTCAACTACTTCAAGCGTTTGTGTTCCAATTGAGCCTGTTGAGCCTAAAATAATAATATTTTTCATAGCTAATTTTTTTCTTTTAAACTGTCTTTTTTAATAAAGTCGCAGATATTTTCCAAACGATTATCTTCTGTTTTTTCCATAAACTCATCAATATTTTTAACTTTTCCTAATTTTAGAGCTAATTCATACATTAATACACAATCATTGCACAATCTATGAACTGAATATTGAATAGAACCTGCTAATGGTGCTTCTTTAGCACAAGCAGAACAAGTAAACATTTCAAATTCGCTATCGGGATTTTCTTCAATATCATCAATTTTCATTTGATGAATTACTGCTTGCATATCTTTTATGATTTCTTCTTGGCTATTGTTCATTTTCTTCTTTCAAACTTGTAAACATACCTTGCATTATATTTTGAAAATCTTCGTCTTGCAAGCTTGAAGCGCTTTTAAAAATTCTATTTATGGGAAGATTTCTATCATACCATCTTCTGTTATAATTTTGTGAAAATAATCCTAAAACTCTATCTACTCCAAGGCTTAACGGTGGTTCATCCATTTCTCTTGAATTAATTTTAATTGCTTCAATTATTTTTAAAACTTCTCTAGCAATATCATAATGTGATTGAAGTGATAATTCTTTTAAAATAGATAAAACCTCATCTGTATAAGGTTTTACATCATACCATCTTTTTGGAGTGTATTCTTTTTGTGATTGCATAGTAAAATTTTAACCGTTAATTTTCTTTAGTGCAATTTTTTAACAATTTATAAAATCACACAATATTTCATTTGATATTAAAATCCCTTTTGTACTTAGTTTAACTCCGTTTTGCGTTTTTTGCATTAACTTGTTATCTAAATATTTATTAAATTCTTTTTTGTATTTTTCATAAATATTGATGTCGTATTTTTTATTAATTTTATTGAAATCAAGACCCTTTAAAAGCCTTAAACCAAGGAAAATTTCCTCTTCAATTTGATTTTCTTTTGTTAAAATTTCATATTCTTTTTTTATTGGGTTTTTAATATATTCGCTAAAATTAAAAGTATTTGTATATCTTTTATTTTGTATATATCCGCTTGCAGATAGCCCAAAACCATAGTAGTTATTGCAATCCCAATAACAACAGTTGTGTTTTGATATAAAATTTTCATCTTTTGCAAAATTTGAAAATTCATAGTGCAGATATTTTTTGCTTAATTTTTCTATTGCAATTTCATACATTTGAGCTTGGATATCTTGGCTGGGCAAGTTTTTTGGCGGAAATTTTGAAAAATATGTACCATCTTCAATTTTTAAACCGTATAAAGAGATGTGATTTGGATTTATTTTAATTGCTTCATCTAGGGTCTTTTGCCAATTATCAAGCGTCTGATTATTTAAGCCATACATTAAATCAATGCTGAAATTATCAAAACCTATTTCTTTTATATTATTAATAGTTTTATATATTTCATCTTTATTGTGCGTTCTTCCTAATTCTTTAAGTGTTTCATCGCAAAAATTTTGAACACCGATACTTAGCCTATTTATTCCTATTTTTTTAAGGTTTTCAAGTTTTTCTTTGGTTATATTATGCGGGTTTAGCTCAAGTGTAATTTCTGTATCTAAAGTAAAATTAAAGCAATCAAGAATTTTTTTAATATCTTTGCTGTCTAATAAAGATGGAGTTCCTCCGCCAAAATATATGGTTTTTAATGTAACATTATTGTAATAATATTTAATTTCTTTTATAAGCGCTTCAAGATAAATATCTTTCTTTTTTATCAAGTTAAATGAGCAAAAAGAGCAATAGTTACATTTTTTTTCGCAAAAAGGAATGTGTATATAGACATGATTTATCATTTTTCAATTATAATATGAATATGAGTTATATGATGGAAACGGAGATAAATTCTCAAGCTGATATTATCGAGAATTTGGTTAATAGGCACTTAATTAATTATTGTGTTTTGATGGATATACCGCTTGATGTTAAAAGAATATGTATAATTGCATCGGGTTCGAGTTATAATGCAGGAATTTTTGGAAAATATTTTTTTGAAAATATAGCAAATATTCCAACATGTGTTGAATATGCCTCTGAATTTATCGGATTAAAATTTGATAATTATGATAAAGATACTTTGTATATTTTCTTAAGTCAATCAGGATTAAGCGTTGATACTGTTGAAGCTTTAAAAAAAGTTAAAGAAAAAGAAGTTAGAACGCTTTGTGTTACTAATAATTTAAATTCAACAATGTACAACCTTTGTGATTATCGTTTTTATATTGATGCTGGTTTAGAGCATGCAATTGCAGCAACAAAGACATTTAGCGCTACTGTTGTTATGCTTTGGCTTATTTCGCTAAAATTGGCACAAAATAAACATATTGATATTAGTGATGAAACAAAAGAGATTTATTCTATAAAAAATGACATTCTTCAATCGCTAAAAAATTATGATAATTTGGATTTGAGTGCTAAATTTTTATCAAAATTAGATGGTTTTGCAATTTTTGGTTATGGAAAATATTATCCATTAGCGCTTGAAACAGCTCTAAAAATCAGAGAAACAAGCTATATTAATACAAGCGTGTTTCCATCGGGGGATTTTGTACATGGGCATTTTGCGCTCTTAAATAAAGCAAAAGCATTTTTGACATTTATTACAAGCGACACTACAAAATATGAATTGGATATTTTAAAGAAAGTTTTAAAAACCTATAAAGTTAAATCAATCGTAGTTTCTGATGTATATGAAGATTATGATTGTGATATTTTAATAAAATTTCAAAAAGGGCGCTCTAATATTGCTACTTTGGTTAATATGATAATTTTAGTTCAAATGTTATCTTTAAAAATTGCAAAAAAACTAAAAAGAAATGTTGATAAACCGCAAGGACTTAAAAAAATCGTAGATAGTAAGGAATAAAATGAATATTGTTGTTTGTATAAAACAAGTCCCTGATGTTGACGATATCAAATGGACAAAGGAAAATAATCTAGATAGAGTTAATATGCTTACCAAATTAAACCCTCAGGATGAATGGGCTCTTGATTGGGCAATGAATATAAAATCAAAATTTAAAGATACGAAGGTTACGGCGATTTCTATGGGGCCAAATCAAGCAAGTGAGGTTTTATCTTATGCCATCGCAAAAGGTGCTGATAGAGCGATATTACTATCAGATAGAGCTTTTGCGGGTTCTGATACATTAGCTACAGCTAAAATTTTAGCAAGTGCGATAAAAAAATATGTAAGCGATTTTAATTTAATTATTACAGGTCATGTTGCTTGTGATGGGGATACTGCACAAGTTCCTGTAAGCATAGCTCAAATACTTTCTATTGTTGATGTTATAGGAGTAAATGAGATATTTAATGCTGATAAAAATATGGCAATTGTTTCTCAAAAACATGGCAAAGATATTAATATAATAGAAATAAATACTCCTTGTCTTTTAGCTGTAAAAGATGAACCAAAAGAAAAAATCACTCCTAAAATTAATGATTATATAAGAGCTCAAAATAGAGGTATTGAAACTTATGACTTAGATGATTTAGGGCTAGATAAAAATGAAGTGGGTATAATTGGTTCTCCAACTATGGTTTGGAAGGCTTTTCGCCCTCAAATTAATAAAAATACTATAAAGATTGAAGAAAATTACACTGAAAAATTGACAGATATATTGAAGGCAGAATAAGTGAAAAAAATAATTGTATATTGTGAAGCGGATTTGGTTAATAAAAAATTGGAAGAAGTTTCTTTTGAGCTTATTTCTAAAGCACGCAGTTTAACAAAAACCGCATTGGACTTAAAAAATGAAGAATATCAAGTAGAAGCCGTTGTACTATGCGATGAAATTAATGAAGAATCCGTAAAAAAAGCTTATAAAGCCGGAGCTCATATTTTTACTCTTATAAAAAATGATTCTTTAAAGGTTTTTTATCAAACTGTTTTTGCTCAAAGTTTTGTTGAATATTTTAATCAAAATAAATCCGATATAATTATTTTCCCTGCTACCCCAAAAGGCAGAATTGTTGCTCCAAGAATTACAACATCCCTTGATTGTGGACTTGTTGCTGATTGTACGGGATTAGATTTTATTGTTAGGGATGATAAGCTTATGTTTGCACCGACAAGACCGACTTTTGGCTCAGAACTGATGGCAACAATTATCTCTAAAACATTACCACAATGCGCAACTGTAAGACCAAAAACTTTTAGTATTGAATTTATATATGAAGAAAAAAATGAAATAAATATATATGAGCCTGTTTCTTATGAAGAAAATAGAATGAAATTAGTTAAAACGGTTTTAGATAATGCGCAAAATGAATATGATTTTACTAACGCTAATATTGTATTAGCTTGTGGTTATGGTCTTGTTCATAATAAAGATAGAAAATATTTTGAAAAGCTTGAAAAAATTGCTAAATTGATAGGCGCAAAAGTGGGTTCTACGAGAAAAGTAGTTGATTTAGGATATATGCCCCAAGCTACTCAAATAGGTCAAACAGGTTCAACTGTAGAAGCGCAAATTTATGTCGCTTTCGGTATATCTGGAGCTTTGCAACATATTTCCGGCATGAAAAATTCAAAAAAAATAGTTGCAGTTAATATTGATGAAGATGCTGAAATTTTTAAATATTCGGATTATAAAATTGTGGCAAATGCAAAAAGTATAATTGATAAATTATACGATGAATTATCAAAATAAAAAAAAGCCGTCATTAAGGCGGCTACTAGACTTGGGGAGGAGGTTTTGATAACGAGCTTTCGCTCTTTATCAAATTCATATAGT
>CALUZF010000100.1 GCA_944325165.1 Candidatus Gastranaerophilales bacterium | reverse complement strand
AATATTAATTGTGTTTATCGCATTTACAAATAATTTTGGATTATAAAAATGTACTTTTGATTTTAAAATATCCACTGCTTGCTCAACTAAAATCGAAGCTCTATCAAGCTGTTTTCCATATTTTTGAAACATATTTAAAAGCATTGAAGATTTTGCAATCTTGTTTTGCCATTCAAAGGGATATTCATCAAATTTTTTATCTTTTTTATAAACCGTCTTAATTTCTTCTTTTGTTTCAATAAGTAGATTTTTTGCTCTTTTTAGGGCATTTGAAACATATTTTCTGGTTAAAATTTTATTGTAAAAATCTATATTCAAATCCATCATACTTGCTTCGTACGGTGAATTTTCAAATTGTCCCATTAGTGTTGCAATTGCAAAATGAGGACTTATTGGCATCCATTGCGGTGGAAATAAAAATAATACTTTCATAAATAACCTTTTTTAATTATATTAGCATATTTTTTTCTATTAAAAATAAACCGAATGCTTGAATTACATTCGGTTTATTATATTCCCCCAATTATAAAATTATGCGTTTTTTAAAATATCGTTATAATCAATATCGTATTTTTTTGCAATCTCTTTTGCAATTTCTTCTTTATCTGCTTGCGGATTTTCTTCAAGCGCTTTATTTAATTCTTCTTCGTAATCATTTAGCGCATCTTTTAATAAATCATTTGTTTTTAAAGTTTTATCTTCTTTTTTATTTTCTGTTTTGTCTGTTTTTACATCATCTACTTTTTCTTTTTCTTTTTTATCTTCATCTTTTTCTTTTGTTTCATCTGTTTCTTCTTTTAGCTCATCAACAATGCTATCTAAATCAGCTAATTGAGAAATATCCACAGTTTCACCATTTCCGCTTGATATAGCACCGCCTGTTGCAAGAGAAATAATTTGTGTTCCGCCATACATTTGAGATGTTTTTGTGTCGCTTATTCTTGAATATTTTGCTTCTTCACCTGTATAAGCAGAGCTATTTGTTAAATCTAGTACGTTTGCAACGTCTTTGTGCAATGTATTAATCATTTCATCGAATTTAGCTTCACCGCCAAGTTCTTCATTGAATACAAAGTCAGCTTTAGATACGCAATCATAACCGATTGAATCTAATATGCTTGATAAATTTAATTCAGCACCTTGTGCAAATCCATCAGGAATTACCCAATCGCCCCAAAGTATGCTTGCTTTATTGCCGTTTGCATCTTCTATAACATTTCCTTCATCATCAACCAACGAAAAAGAATATGTTCTTCTATCGTCTCCAACTTGTTCAATTACAATTCCATATTCTTCATATAATTTCTTTTGCATTTCAGGTTGCATAAAACCACGCCCTTCCCACCAGAAGGAAGTGTCGCTACCGCAATTTTCCTGTATGAATTTTTGAATAGAATCTTCAATATATAAATCTAATTCACTATCGTAAGAAGCTGCCATCGCTTGTGCAGCGTCAACTCCTTTTTCATTATCTTGAATAACTCCATCGCCATCTAAATCTATATCGACTTTTGCTCTGCCTCCTGTTGCAACAGTATAAACACCGCATTGAGTTTGTCCATTGTGCGTAATATTACCATTCCAGCCTAATCTTCCAACAGCTGTTCGCTCAAACAATGAGCTTTGCATTAAAGTTTGCATTTGTTGAGTAATTAATGAGGCGTTATTATTTTCTAAACCTACTGAAGCACAGGCTTCATTTAAACTTGAGCCGTTATTTAAAGCTGTACTTATTTGATCGTTTTTATCCTTGAATAATTCTGGATTTAAAAATGTACTAATGGTCATGGGGGGTATAACTCCTTTGTATAAAAGTTGTTTCTTAAATATATAAAGTTTATATATCAATTTTTATTGCTAGTTTAGAATTAATTTTGTTAATAAAAGTTAACAATATAAAAATGACCGCTCTTGCAAAAAAAACATGTTTCAAATATTATAGTAGTTGCCTAAAGTGGCTTTGGTATGCCACAAGGGAAATACAAATTAAGGAGAAAAGAAAATGCCTAAAATGAAAACACACAGATCTGCAGCAAAACGCTACAAAATCACAGGAAGCGGCAAAATTTTAAGACAAAAAGCCGGCAAAGGTCACTTATTGGCTCACAAAAGTCCTGCTAGAAAAGGAAGACTTTCTGGTACAACAGAAGTTTTCGAAGGAAATTTAGCAATGATTGCTAAAGAATTACCGTATGCAAAGAAATACACTAGATAAGGAAGGTTGTGAACTATGAGAGTTAAACGTGGTAACGTATTAAGAAAAAGACATAAAAAAATATTAAAACTTGCTAAAGGCTTTTTAGGTGCAAGATCAAGAATTTTTAAAGTAGCAAACATTGCTGTAATGAAAAAACTTAAATATCAATACAGAGACAGACGTGTTCTTAAAAGAAATATGCGCTCTCTTTGGATTGTTAGAATTAATGCAGCAGTTAGAGAATTAGGCTTAAGCTATTCTAAATTTATGAATATGCTTAAAAAAGCTGATATTCAAGTTAACAGAAAAATGTTAGCTGAGCTTGCAGTAAACGAACCTGAAGCATTTAAAGTTTTAGTTGAAACTGCACAAAGTGCAAAATAAGACTTTATAATATAAAAAATAAAAAAACACTCTCTTGATTGAGGGTGTTTTTATACGTAAGGCGAGATTATAAATCTCGCCTATAAATTTTTTCTCTTTTCTCTCGTGTTTTACTTCTTCTCTTGATTTTATTGATTAATCCAATAGTGCCTCTAAAATTGTTGCATTTTTTGTTGCGTATGAAGTTTCACGCATTTTTGAACGATTAATATACGTTCTTAAAGCTTCCCTAATCAGCTCGCTTCTTGTTCGGTTTTCCCCCTCTGCCACAGAATCGATTTGTGTTAAAAATTTCTCCGGCATTGAAATAAGCACTCTTGCCATTTTACTCTCCTTTATTACATATTTTCTATTTTTTGTCTTACACATATATAAAGTATATCTTTTTGAATTAATTGCCATATATGTTACATATTTTCTTTATTTTCTTAATATATCTTAATAATATTTTCCAAAAATATGATTTAAATAAGCTTTTTATTAAATTCAAATTATGAAAAATATACTCTTTGCCTTTTTTAAAAAACAAAATAAATGCACCCATAAAAATGCGCTTTTACATTCAAACGAAGGATATTGTCCTGATTGTGGGCAATATTTAGTTAAAAATTATTATATAGTTCGCTGCTCAAGATGTGATATAAAAAGAGAGGCAAAATTATATTGGGATGAAATAGTTCCAATTGATAAATATTGCTCAAATTGCGGATGCGAGGAATATTATATTGAAAAATTAGACAGTGTTAATTTTATAGATGCAAATTATGCAATATATTTAAAAGAAATTGCCGATGAAATAAAAAACCTACATCCGGAAGCTCAAATTTGGGTAGATAATGAAAATGGCATAATAAAACAAATTGAAACAAAAGCTAATTAGCTAAAGATTGGACTTCGATTTCAAGTTTATCTTTAAAAGTTGAGCTCAATTCCTTTTCAAGACCGGTATTTAAACTAATCCAAAGATGATTATTAGTCAAAAGCTGAAATCTTCTTGAATTATTAAATTCATCTATAGCCTCAAAATCAATTACAACGGGGTTTTCACCTTTATGTTTGGCTAAAAGCTCTTTAAGTAAAATATTTTCTTCCATTTTAAATTCTTTTAAAAATTTCAAAGTAACAAGATTAACTTGCTCAATTGGTTTTACTTCATTAATTGCAAGGTTTATTTCTTCATCTCTTACATTAACTTTGGCTCTTAAAATAACTTTTTGTTCAGATTCAATCAAAGCTCCATAACTTTCAACGATTTTTGGAAATGCAACAACGCCAATTCTTGCGGTTAAATCTTCAATAATACCTGTTTTTATAAATTTAGAGGGGTCTTTTTTAGTTGGTTTTTGAATAATTTGAGATAAAAGTCCGCAAATAGTAACGTTCTCATCTTGTTTAGGATTTTCCAAAATATCTGAAATTGTTTGAGTTGTGATATATTTTAAAGTATTTTTAATTGAACCCAATGGATGAGATGTAACATAAATACCCATTAATTCTTTTTCAAACTGCTGAATTTGAGAATCTGAAAATTCATCATCAGAATTTCCTTGCATTTGGAATGTTGGTATATTTAATTCTTCTTGAGTTTCACCGCTTAAAGCAGAAAAAAGACTAACTTGACCGGAGGATTTTGCTTTTGCGGCATTTTGTACAAATTCAACTACGCCATCAATATTTTCTAATAATTGTTTTCTTGATTTTTCAATGCAAGAAAAAGCACCTGCTTTGATTAAGCTTTCTAAAGTCCTTTTATTTAAACATTTAAAATCAACTCTCGAGCAAAAATCATAAAAACTCTCAAACGGTTTATTAGCTCTTTCTTGTTCAATTTGCTCAATTACAGCTTCACCTACATTTTTAATTGAAGCTAAGCCAAAACGGATATTATTTCCATCAGGTGTAAATTGAGAATTAGATTTGTTGATATCAGGCGCTAAAACCTCAATTCCTTGAGCTTGGCATTGTAGGATATATTGTTGAGTTTTTTCCTGCTTATCTGCAACAGATGTTAACATTGCACACATAAATTCAACAGGATAATGTGCTTTTAAATAGGCTGTTTGATATGCAACAAAAGCATAAGCGGATGAATGGGCTTTATTAAAGCAATATTTTGCGAAACTTTCTATTTGTTCAAATAATTTTGTTGCAGCTTCTGAGCTCATTCCTTTTTTAGCTGTCGCATCAACAAAAATTGATTTTTGTTCTGCCATCTGTTGAAGCTTCTTTTTACCCATCATACGACGAACCATATCAGCTCCGCCTAATGAATAATCGGCCAAGGTTTGGAATATTGCCATAATCTGCTCTTGATATAATATGGTTCCGTATGTATCTTTTAAAATGCTTTCTAATAATGGATGGGCATATTCTATTTTTTGACGACCGTGTTTTCTATCTATAAAGTCTTCAACCATGCCAGCTTCCAAAGGCCCTGGGCGATAAAGAGCTACCATCGCACCTAAATCTTCAAATACTGTTGGCTTTAGACGCTTAATATATTTTTTCATACCGCTTGATTCAAGCTGGAATACTGCATCAGTTTCCCCTTTAGATAACATTTCAAATGTTTCTTTATCATCAAGAGGAATATTATTTATATCTATATCTTTGCCTGTTCTTGCCTTAATTAAATCAAGCGCATCTTGAATAATGGTTAAAGTTTCAAGCCCCAGAAAATCCATCTTCAACAGACCCAATTTTTCAATACCCGCCATTGGATATTGTGTAGTTGAAGATTTTTCTTTTGATAGTGCAACAGGAATTATTTCATCCATAGGTCTTGGTGCAATAATTACACCCGCAGCATGTGTTCCTACTTGGTTTTTAAGTCCTTCCATGTGGAGCGCTTCATCAACAAGACTTTGAACTTGAGAATTTTCATCACAAAGCTTTTTCAATTCCATTCCATCTAATAAAGCGTCTTTTAACTTTGTCCCAGGAGCTGATGGAATCATCCCCGCCCAAAGATTTGCTTGAGCGAAAGGTATATCATAAACTCTACACACTGCTTTTAGTGCAGCTTTAGCAGCAAGTGTGCCAAAAGTAATGATTTGACAAACATGATCAGCACCCCAACGCTCTGAAACATAATCAATAACTTCGCCTCTTCTTCTTTGGCAAAAGTCAATATCTATATCAGGCATTGAAATACGTTCAGGATTTAAAAATCTTTCAAACAAAAGATTATGTCTTATAGGGTCAAGCTCTGTAATTCCAAGAGAATAAGCAACAATACTACCCGCTGCCGAACCACGACCGGGGCCAACAGGGATTTTATGCTCTTTTGCCCAATTGATAAAATCCCAAGTTAGAAGAAAATATGCAGGAAAACCCATTTTGCAAATTACATCAAATTCATACTCATAACGTTTCATGATGTCATCTGGAATAGGATCGCCGTATCTTTTTTTAAGCCCTTTTCTGCATAGATAATCAAAATATTGAACTTCATCATACTCTTCAGGACATGGATATTTTGGAAGATATTCTTTTGTTTTCCCAAATTCCAA
>CALUZF010000099.1 GCA_944325165.1 Candidatus Gastranaerophilales bacterium | reverse complement strand
GTTTCAATCATATTTTGAATTAATTTTGAAAAATCTTCGTCAAAATCTGATGCTATTCTTTCTTTTTGTTCGATTAAAATTACATCGATATTATTTTTTGTAAACGCTTCTATTAGCTCTATTGCGATATATCCGCCTCCAATAATTATAACTTTTTTGGAGTTTTGCATTTTTTCTTTTATTTCAAGTCCGGATTCTAAGCTTCTTAAAGTAAATACATTTTTTGCGTTGATATTTTCAATCGGAGGCAGATTTACATGAGCGCCTAGCCCCAAAATTAATTCATCATAAAAAATATGATTGTTATTAATCAAGACACAATTTTTTTCCGGATAAATAGCTGTTGCTTCATGCTTTGTAAAAACCTGTATTCCATTGTCTATAAAATCTTGCGGTGTTCTTATAATTAAGTCATTTATATTTTTAACAGAGCCTTCTATAAAATATGGCAATCCGCACAATGAATATGCTATTTTATCGCTTCTTGTGTATAATTCGACATGATTTTTTGAATCTAATCTTTTGGCTTTTGATGCAGCTTTAGCTCCTGCTGCACCCCCTCCTATAACAATAATTTTTTTCATGGTAAATTTATCTTACAAAAAGGAGAATAAAATTGTATCTGACAGGCGGGCAATATAAAGGGTATAAAATTATCGTTCCAAAAGATGTAAAACCTACTTTATCTAAAGTTAGAGAAAGTGTTTTTAATATTTTAATGCAATACGAATTATCGGGATGTGAATTTTTAGATATGTTTTCAGGAAGTGCTATTATGGGTCTTGAAGCAACTTCTCGCGGGTATAATGTAAAAGAGCTGGAGATAAGTCCTAAAACAGCCCAAATAATAAAACAAAACTATAAAAATTTAAAATTAAATCCCGATATAACAATTTGCAATTCTTTAAATTATAAAGATGCAAAAAAATATGATGTAATTTATGCTGACCCTCCTTGGGATATGGATTATAAGCCCGTTATTTTAAAAGCTTATGAGTTATTAAACAAAAATGGTGTAATTTTTATTGAATACGATAAACAAAAAAATATCGATATTCAATCGATTTTAGACGAATTAAATATCGATATTAAGCTTGTTAAATCCAAAAAATACGGCAGATGTCTTTTGGATATTTTAAGATGATTTTTTCTTTAGCGCTGTTTTAACTAAACCATCGAATAAAGGGTGAGGTTTTTGTGGTCTTGATTTAAATTCCGGATGGAATTGGCAAGCGACAAACCAATCGTTTTTTGGATATTCAACAATTTCAGCCAGCAATTCATCGGGGCTTGTTCCGGATATAACAAGACCTGCTTTAGTTAGTACATCTTTATATTCGCTATTGAATTCAAATCTGTGTCTATGGCGCTCTAAGATTAAATCACATCCATAAACTTCTCTTGCTTTGGTATTTGGTGCAATCTTGCAAGGGTATGAACCAAGTCGCATGGTTGCGCCGTAGCCTGCAATATTTTTTTGTTCTTCCATTAAATCTACAACTTTATATGATGTATTTTTGTCAAATTCTGTTGAATTTGCATCTTCTAAATTAGCTACATTTCTTGCAAATTCAATAACGGCGCATTGCATGCCAAGGCATAATCCAAGATAAGGTAAATTATTTTCTCTTGCATATTTAACCACTTTTAATTTACCTTCAATTCCACGAACACCAAAGCCTCCGGGGACAACTACGGCATCAACATCGCAAAGATGTGCTTTAGCATCTTCATCTGTTAATATTTCTTCTGAGGCTATCCATTTTAGATTTATTTTTGTATCATTTTGAAAACCTGCGTGTTTTAAACTTTCAACAACTGAAATATATGCATCGTTCAATTCTGTGTATTTTCCTGCTATTGCAATATTTAATTCTTTTTTTGGATTATTTATTTTATTTATTAAATCTGCCCACTCTACTAAATCAGCAGGTTTATCTTCAAGGTTTAATGTTTTTAATACTTGCGAAGTTATTCCTTGTTTTTCAAGATATAAAGGCACTTCGTATATTGATTTTAAATCCTTGCATTCAATTACAGAATCTTTATTTACTGAGCAGAAAAGAGATATTTTTTCTTTTTCTGATTTTGAAACAGGGACCTGCGTTCTCAATACTAACATTTCAGGCTGTATGCCATAGCTTCTTAATACATTTACGCTATGTTGTGTTGGTTTTGTTTTTAATTCGCCAGATGTTGGAAGGTAAGGCAAAAGTGTAACATGAATTGACATGGAATTTTGAGGACCTACTTCTGCTCTAAATTGTCTTATAGCTTCTATAAAAGGCAAGCTTTCAATATCACCTATTGTGCCTCCTACTTCTGCTATTAAAATGTCGGGGTTGTTTCTTTTGGAAGCTAGCGTTAATCTTGATTTTATTTCACCTGTAATATGCGGAATCATTTGAACGGTAGCACCAAGATACTCGCCTCTTCGCTCTTTATTTATGACTGTTTGATAGACTGAGCCCGATGTTACGTTATTTATTTGAGATAAATTTGTATCTATAAATCTTTCATAGTGTCCCAAATCGAGGTCTGTTTCAGCACCATCTTCGCATACAAAAACTTCACCATGTTGAAAAGGACTCATAGTTCCTGGATCAACATTTATATAAGGGTCAAATTTTTGTATAGAAACTTTGTATCCTCTTGAAACTAAAAGCCTGCCTAAAGAGGCGGCTACTATTCCTTTTCCCAAGGAACTAACTACACCGCCTGTTATAAAAATATATTTTGTCATCTTTCCTCTTAATTTATTTTTGGAACTTTAAAGAATTCGCCCTCAACATCGGGAGCATTTGCCATAAGCTCTTCTCTTGTATTTTCGTAAATCTTAACATCTTCTCTCATTACATTAGTAAAATCGATTGGATGATTCATAGGTTCAACATTTGTTGTATCAACTTCATTCATTTTTTCAACATGAGCTAAAACATCGCCTAGTTGATGAGTGAACATTTCTTTTTCTGATTCGCTTAATTCTAATCTTGCAAGTTTTGCAACGTGCTCTACATCTTTTGTTGTTATCATAATTTTTTCCTCATCTATTAAGATAGCAAAAATTAAAAGGTATTGCAATTTTTTATTAAGTTAATTTATAATTTTTATATGGATAAGAAAAGTATTTTGATAGTAGAGGATCATGCGCTTACTGCTTTTGCGCTTAAAACATCGTTATCTTGTTTAGATTATATAGATGAAATTATAGATGTAAATTGTGCAAAAGATGCCTATGAGGTTTTAGAAATAACAAAAGTTGATTTAATATTGCTTGATTTGGGTTTACCTCAAATTGATGGCGTTCAAGCACTTGAGAAAATTAGGAAAGACAATAAAGATGTAAAAATAGTAATTTTAACATCTCATTGTGATAAAGAAGAAGTACAAAAATGCCTAGAGCTTGGAATTAATGCGTATTGCACAAAAGAAATCAAGCCTGATAAGCTTTGTGATGTGATTAAAGATGTATTAGATGGCTCTATGTATTTTGATTCAAGTGTTTCTGATTTTGTTATGCAACAAACTTCCAGAGCAAATGAAGAAAAAGTTTTAGGTAATATCTCGGTAAAAGATTGTTACAACTTGACTCAGCAGGAAAAAAGAGTATTAATATTATTATCAAGCGGAAACAATAACTTGCAAATTGCAAAAAAGCTTGATATTTCAGTTAACACTACAAAAGTCCATGTCTGCTCTATTTTGCAAAAAATGGGAGTTGAAGATAGGACGCAAGCTGCCATTAAGGCTATTAGAGAGAATTTAATAAATTAGGTTAATATGACATCATTAGCAAGAATTTTAATTATTGATGATAATCCGAAGCTTTTGGAAGATTCGCTTCCTATGTATGGTTATGAGGCAAAAAGTGCAACAGACGGTTTGATGGGTTTAAAAATACTCGATGAAGATTCAAATTTTGATTTAGTTTTATTAGATGTTGTTATGCCTAATTTGGATGGCTGGGAAACGCTCAAAGCTATTAGAAAAAATGATAAAGTTTCTCAAATTCCAATTATAATGTTAACATCTGTAACGGATGCCAATAAGCAAATTTCGGGCTTAAAGTTTGGTGCTGATGATTATATTGTTAAACCTTTTGTTTTACCAAATTTATTAGCTCGAATTGAAGCGTTATTAAGACGCTCAACGTGGAATAAAGATACAAAGCAGGTAACTGCGCTTCCTTTTGTTAAAGGTGAAAAATTATCTCCTTTAACAACACGTGAAAAAGAGATTTTATCGTTGGTGGCAAAAGGCGAGACAAATTCTCAAATTGCAAAAACTTTATTTGTTCGAGAAGTGACCGTCAAGACTCATTTAAACAGTATATTTAGAAAATTAAAGGTTGAAAATAGGGTTCAAGCGGTATTGCTTGCTCAACAGGCAGAATTAATATAAAAAGGAAAAACAATGTTAAAAGATGATTTAGTTGATTTAATTTTAAATAATTATGAAGAATTCAAAGCTGAACATGAAAAAAATTTGGACTTGGATTTATCTGAAACTGATTTTTCTCATGCGAATATTGAAGATGCAGATTTTACAAACATTGATTTTTCTGGGGCAAACTTTGCCGAAGCAAGTTTATTAAATGTAAAATTTATCGATTGTGACTTAACAAGTGCCGATTTTTCAAGAGCACAGATTTCTGAATGTAATTTTTCGGGTTCAATCTTGAATGGTACAAGTTTTAATTATTCAAATGTAAATTATTGTGATTTTTCTGATGCCGATATGGCAGGGGTTAATTTTTCTGAAGCTGATTTATCAGATAGTGACCTATCAACATCTGAAAACCTTGATTCTTGTCGATTTGATGAATCAACTGTTTGGCCGGATTCTGATAAATTGCCTGAAGATTTTGACTGTACCTATAATTATGATTTATCCACTTTGAGGGATGATGAAGAAAATCAAAACGAGGTTTATTAATCATTTTCAATAATTAATTCAAGGTTATTTGCACCTATTATTCTTGTTTTAGAGTATTCTTTTTCATATACTCCAGATTTTATGGCAATGACTTTTGTATCTTCATAAAATAAGATGTTATGACCGCCTTTATTGATGATTATTGTATCTCCTTGAAAAAGCTCACAGCTTTTTATGTATTCTCCTTTATCGTTATAAAAATCAATTCGAGCAGAGCCTTTTTGAAAAATCAAAATTTCATCGATTTGGGTTGTTTCTTTTTCAAGATGGTTATGATAATGAGCACCTGTTTTATGATTTTTGGGGTAACTTATAACTCCGAATTGAATTTCATCTGTTTCATTTGTGAAAAATTCGGTATCTTGAGCATTATAGTTTGCCCTTATTATTTTTGCGTAAGTTACGTCGTTATCTTTGATTAATTTAATCATTTTATTTGATTAATTTATTGTTTCCATCCACGTGTGCGATTTTTGGTTTAAATGTTTTTTGTTCTTCTTTGTCTAAAAGTGCATAAGCAACTATGATAATTTTATCTTTAATTTGGACTTTTCTTGCTGCTGCGCCATTAAGGCAAATAACACCGGAGTTTGCTTTTCCTTCAATAACATAAGTTGAAAATCTCTCGCCATTGTTGATATTTAAAATTTCAACTTTTTGGTTTTCTTTAATTCCAACTTCATCTAATAAAGTTTTATCTATTGTGATAGAGCCGACATATTCTAAATTTGCCTCTGTAACTGTTGCTCTATGTATTTTTGCATATAAAAATTCATTTAACATACTTTTATATTAACACAAAAATAAAAACAATAATAAAAAGCAAAAATAAATGCGGTTTAATTAAACCGCATAAGTCAAGAAAGGAATGGTTAGACTATTAACTCTCATGATTATTACACATAAAAATTTACTAGTGCAAATATGTTACTAATTTGTTACATATACTAAACAAAATGTATAGTATTTATTCAATTCCTCTTGATTTTAGCATGAGCTCAAATTCTTTTAATAGCGATTCTTTTAGCGCCTTATTTCCTTTTTCGCTTATAAAAATATCCCCCGTGCCAGCAATTATATAGTTTAAATTTACATCAAGCATGGTATGCATTTTATATAAAACCAAAGGACTTGGAGAGCTTTTTCCTGTTTCCATATTGGATATAGCTTGTTTTGTGACGCATAATTTTGCTGCAAAATCTTCTTGAGACATACCTAGTTGTTTTCTAAGAATTTTAATTCTTTTGCTAAGATTTTTCATTATCTCTACCTGTCTAATAAACCAAAACTTGACAAGAAAAAATAGTTAGTGTACCATTTCCTTATTAACTGTCAATTAT
>CALUZF010000098.1 GCA_944325165.1 Candidatus Gastranaerophilales bacterium | reverse complement strand
TATCAGCAAGCATTGCAGTTGTAATTTTATGCATTCTTGCTTCTGTATAACGCATTGCAGCAGCGCCATCACCATCTACTGAACCAAAGTTACCGTGTCCGTCTACTGTTAAATATCTTGTTGAAAAATCTTGTGCCATACGAACAAGAGCTTCATAAACCGAGCTATCACCGTGAGGATGGTATTTACCCAAAACTTCACCAACAATACGAGCACACTTTTTAAACGGTTTATCAGGTGTCATGCCTAATTCATTCATAGCAAATAAAATACGTCTATGAACAGGTTTTAAACCATCACGAACATCAGGCAGCGCACGTCCTACGATAACACTCATTGCATAATCTATATAGCAACGCTTCATTTCTTCACGTATATTAACAGGAATAATTTTTCCATCATCGAATAAGCTTGTTTGAGGCAAAATAAAAAACTCCTTCCAAATAGTCTATATAAATATAGTTTACAATAAAAGCAAAACTAAAGCAAAAGGATTAATTTAGCTTAGCAATAATTTAAAATATTAAATGCTATGTTATTATTTTTTTATGAAAGGTTCAAAATGGCCAATTGAATATTTTCAAAATCCCAACCCAAATAAGCCGATTGAAGAAATTTGGGATGATATTGACGCATACACATTTGAATCTCAATTTGAACAAGAAAATAGAATTGAAAAGATAGATTTTGTTGTACCTTTTATACCCCTAAATTATAACGGTAAAATCATCAAAGGAGTTTTTTATTCTCAAGCGGTTGATATTATTATAGAAAAATTTCCACGCTTAAAAGAAATATTTTTCCCAATAGCAAATTCAATGTTTTCAAGCTATCCGCAAAGTGTTCATGCTGATGCATATTTCACATGTTATAAAAATGAAAAAAGAGAAAATTACTATAAAAATAAATATCCCGATAAAAAAAATATAATTATGTTACCTCTGCAAGATGCAGATTTTACAAATGAATATAAAATAGCTCCTGCATTTAATGTTTTTAAAAGTTTCGATATTTTCTGCGTAACTACGGCATATCCCGTTAAAAACATGCCAATTCTTGCAAAAGCAATAAAAATATACGAAAAAAAATACGGCACTGTGCTTAAAGTAAAATATGCAATAGGTTCAAAAGACTTAATAGTAAACAAAGATAAAACTATCGATGTATCAAAATTAAGAGATGACGCCCAAAGTCAACTTAAACAAGTTATGGAAATTTTAGGCGATTACACAAAATACATAGAATTTTTTCCTTTTATTGATTATAAAGAATTGCCAAAATATTACACAGGCGCTCGCTGTTGCGTTTTAGCCTCACTATTAGAGGGCAAAAATCGCTTTATTTCTGAGGCTATGTGTTGCAATACACCAATTATAGTTTTTAAAGATTTTAATAAATTTTCAAGAGGAGATTATCCCGTATTTTTCAAAAATAGCGGAGAATACGCTCTAGAATTCACTCCTGAATCTTTAGCCGATACAATACATAAAGTCATTAATAATGAAAAATTTTATTCACCAAGAAAAAACTATCTAATATATAACGGAAGAAAGAATTTTGTAAATACAATCATTGATTCAATTCCTTATTACAAGGAAAATCTGCCCAACTATGAAAAGGGAAGAATTCAAGATAATATCTGGGTTGATTTAGCTATGCAATATGATTATCAATTAAGCACTTACGATTTTATATACGGCAAAAATCCTGCCATTCAACATGTAAGAGGCATGAAAGCAATTGAATCATTAATAAAATTTTTCTATTCAAGATTTAAAATAAAATAAAAGACCCAATTTTAGGGTCTTTAATAAACTTAGTCTAGTAGCTTTTGCCTTTGTATTTATCCGTTAAATGCGGAAATTGTTGTTTGAATTTGCGTATTATTTGCAGTAGTTACATAATTTAGAGTCCATACAAACATTGTGCAGGAAATCAAAATTAACACAGCAAATAAACAATTTGTTAATCTTGCCTCAGTCATCTTTTTAACCTCGTTTTAGCCTATGCTATTGTACTAAAACCTGATGAAGCAACTGAACCTGCTGTTTCAACAGAAAAAATAGATGGAGTTGCTGCTGCAATTGAACCTGCTGTTTCGCAAGATGGTGCAGAATATGTTGTTGTGCTTGGTGTAGATGTTGAAACTGAACTTGTATACATTTTATATCTCCTTTTGATAAATCATCGTGCCTTACACATATATAAAAACGATATACAAAATGAGATTTCAGTATATACTTTTTTTGTTACATTACTTAACAATACTAAAATTATCTAACATCTCTGATTCAAAATAGTCGGTAATTTTGGCGAATTGGGCACGAGTCATACTTTCATAATTTTCTAATTTAGCAAGCTGGATATTATTTTGCTCAATTTGCTTATTCAACCTTTTCAAAATAGCTTTCTTTTCCTCAATTTTTGGCATTTGTTCAAAACTTTTCAATAATTTAGATAATCTTTCATATTCATTTTGAACATCTGATAATTCTCTGCCTTCTAAAAGTCTATTTATTTCTACTTTAGCGTCTTCACAATCTTTTTTATTTCTTAATATTGCTGATAAATCATTTTCAAATTTTACTTTTCTTTCAATATAGTCTTTAATCAAATTCAAATTAATAAAATACTTAACTGTTGGAGCATCCTTCAATTCTTGAAGTCTTAAATTAATTGATTCTCGACCCATTTGTATAATTTCTCTTAGCGGTTCTTTTGCTTTTGAAATTTTTTCATAAGTTCTATTTGATAATATTTTATCTGCAACCATGCTCAACTCAAGATAATGGGTATATTCTTCGTATTCTTTAATATCATCAACGCTAAAAGTATTATGTGTAACCAAAGAAGCATTTTGATTTTTCAATTCTAAAATTCTTTCCTCAAGTAAAGCTATTTCATCTATATATTCTTTTTCTTTTCGAGATACATCTTCACTTCCAGATGCAATTACAGCAAGCTGATTAACTTTTAAAATTATTCTTCTTAAATTCTCATATTGAGCCTTATATCCTTCTATAACAGCTTCAAACGGACTTTTTTGTTCAAAAAGTTTATTTTTCCTTCTATCCAATAAGCCTAATTGCCTTGTTAATCTTTCATATTTTTCATTTAGCTTGCAATATCTTCTTTCTTTTTCTATATATTCTTGTTTTAGTTTATTTTTTTCATCCAAATCTAAAGTAGAATTAATTTTTCGCTCTTTTTCTCTAAAGCTTGCTTTTAGAGCTTTTATTTGTTTATTTATTTCATCCAAAGTTGAAGCAAGCATAGCTTGTTTTTTAGAAATTGACGCCAATTCTTGCTCTATGGCAAATAAATTAACAAAATCAGCATAAAATGGACTATTCTCTAAAGCTTTGAGTTCTTCTTGCAATTCAGAAACTTTATCTAACAAAAAGTTGTTATAATTAATAGCTCCATCGATAACAATTTTTCTTCTTGCCATTTCCTGTTCTTTTCGCTTCGGACTTCGCATTTCAGGCAATTCAAGATAAATTTCACCTTTTGATACAAATACTAACTTGCCGATTATTCTTCTAATATATTCATCATATTCTTTATAATCTGTAATTATGCCGTTATCTATAGCTTCGCTAACCGAATCAATATATTCTTGAAGTCTTTCTTGAAAATTAGGAATTGACTTATACCACTCATAAAATGGTGTTGTTTGCCTTTTAACATTACATTCTGCGCAATCACAAATATAATTTGATAAAGAATCACTGCCTCCTAATGCTCTTGGAATAACATGCTCAGCTGTTGGTTTTGATTGTTCAACCAATTTAATTGCTATTACATTTGAGCTTTTTGCGCTATTTGCATACTTAACAAAAAATGAATCAGTATTATTTTCTGATGTAGGCAATTTTGAAACAATTTTTTCTACATCTGCTCTATATTGATAATCAACACTATTTCTTATATTTGTGATAAAAACTTTTCTTCTGAATTGCTTTTTAGTTTCACCTTTAATTTGCTTAATATAAGCATTCAAGGTTTCAAGCATTTTTCTTTTTTGCTCAAACGACATATTTTGCTCAATATATTCCCTAAGCTCATCAATAACAACCATTTGCTTTTCAATCAAAGGATTTATGGATTTTTTAGCCTGTATTTTTGTTAAATCAAGCAAATTTTTATCGGGAAATTCAAGCGCAAGCTTTTTATAAATATCTACAATTACTTTTTTAGAGGGTCTATATATGCCAAAACCCGTTTTATCTTTTGAAGGTTTATGAGTGAACACTGACTCATCTTCATATTTTTCTAAAGCGTCATGTAAATCCTGTCCTTTTTTATAAGAAACATCTTTGACAAATTCTGCAATTTGATTTTCATCCAACATAATCAAACCACAAGCAGGACATCTCAAATTAGGAATATTTTTAACTTCAAAATTTTGAGTATCCCCTCGCCTATTAGCCTTAAAAGATATTTCTAATGTATCTTTTTTAAGTTGCTCAAAAGGATTTATCGCACCAAAACGAGCGATATAATCACTATTTTGATTAATATTTTTACTCTTATATATATTTGCGTTTTTTAATAATTGTAAGCTTACTTGCATAAAATATATTCTTTTTTAAGCACAAAACCCCGTAAATATATTCTTTTGCTATTATATTTACTTTTCTTAACAACCGCAGCTCAAGCCGGCACAGATATTTATTCCTTGCCCTGTAATACCTTTAGCGCTATCTGAAATTAAATATTCGCATAATTTTGCTATTTCAATGGGTTCAACAAATCTTTTTTGAGGAGTAACATCAATTACTTCTTGATATTCTTCCTTGCTAAGTGCTTCTTGAGCCAAAGGAGTATCTACCCATCCAGGGTTAATCTGATTAACTGTTATATTATATGTTGCAACTTCAAGAGCCAAAGCCTTTGTAAAACCGCTAAAAGCAGATTTAGTTGCAGAATATAAACTTGCATTTGCTTCTCCAACAACACCTGAAATTGAGCCGATATTAATAATTCTTCCCCATTTATTTTTCTTCATGCCTTTTAAAACTAATGATGATAAGATATAAGCCGATTTAAAATTAACATCTAAAAGATAAGATATTTCATCAAATGTCATATTTTCAATAGGTTTATAACAATATTGCCCTGCACAATTAATTAAAATATCAATATCAGAATTAAAATATTCAACCGCTTTATTATAAAGCGTTTCAATTTCAAACATATCAACCAAATCACAAGGATAATAATTAACTTTATCTAATTTTCTTCTTCCTGTTAAAAAAATATCATTATCTTTTGATAATAAAGAAGCAATTTCCTTGCCAATTCCAGATGTTGCACCTGTTATAAGGATATTTTTCATTAAGGCATTTCCTCAATTTCATCTAACTTTATAAAATGCGAATTTAAAATTTTATCGCTAAATTCTCTAACTATTTCATCCCTTTGTTCATTTGTTAAATCCCTCAAAGATTCAATAGCTAAATGCACATTAGGGTTTTTATCATACCATCTTTTAAAATTTTTAGGGTTATAGCTCGATACTTCAGATATTATCTTAGTATAATCCCTATCAATCATATCTGAGGCTTTTATAATAATATCAATGGCAATTTCACATTGTACATCAATAGGCAAATCCTGCATTAAATTCATAAATGCTTTAAGATATTCATCTTTTTCATACCATCTTGTGAAAAATTTTTTCATAGCAACATTATATCAAAAATAATTTTTTTGAAAATTTTTTAAAAAAGGACTTGCAACATGTATTTTTATTCAATATAATTATCACAAGAGATATAGAAAGGGGTTCTAAATGAACAAAGAAGAATTAGTACAAGAGATTGCTAAAAAAGCTAAAGTTACTCAAAAAGAAGCTGCAGAAGTTTTAAACGGTTTAGTTGAAACTGTACAAAAAACTGTTGCTAAAGGCGAAAAAGTTACTTTAGTTGGTTTCGGTACATTCGAATCAAGAAAAAGAGCTGCTAGAACAGGCAGAAACCCACAAACAGGTAAAGAAATTAAAATCGCTGCTAAAACAGTTCCTGCATTTTCTGCTGGTAAAAAATTCAAAGAACTTGTTAACAAAAAATAGTTTTTTTGAATATATAAAATTTAAAACAGGGCGTAAAAACCCTGTTTTTTATTTACGTTTTTCTAAAAAAATGATAAAATAAAATATATACATAAGGAGGATATATTATGAAAAAATTATTAGCTCTCGGCGTTATTCTAACACTTTCTACAAGCATTTCAATGGCTGCATCTAACTATGGTTCAGCTCTAAAAAATGCAATCAAACAAGATA
>CALUZF010000097.1 GCA_944325165.1 Candidatus Gastranaerophilales bacterium | reverse complement strand
TCAATATTCTTATATGTTCCAAAATAAACAGGATAAGCTTTATTTTCTCTAATCACAAAGGAATTAATAATATCATCGCTATTAAACAAATTATATTTTTGAGCTTCTAGTGTTGCAATTTTAATAATCTCATCATTTGATTTTTGCCAAAAATCATCACCCTCGTTTGCAAAATATTCGAAAGAAACCAAATATTTTTTATCAAAATTATCAACCAAATAAGGCGACCAATTATTCATAATCTGCATTCTTGCAACAATCGCATCTTTTTGCTGTATATAAATCCAGCAATCCGGAGTTATATTATTAATTGTAGGATATTTAGTATTATTTTTTAATTTAAAATCGCTTAGATAAAAACTAACCAAAATATAATCTCGATAAGGCAAATTAAGAGCATCCTGCTTGATATCATAAGGGGCATCAATCCCTTTGATTAAATCTTTTATAGGCATAGAAGAAATAAAATAATTAACAGGAATTTCTTCAATTATTCCTTCGCTATTTTTATAGCGCACGCTTAAAACCTTATCTTCAAGACAATTACAATCCACAAATTTAGAATTTAATATTATTTTTCCGCCTTTTTTAACTATATAATCTGCCATAAGACCCCATAATTGGGAACATCCGAACTTTGGATAATAAAATTCATCAATTAAAGAGGTTTCTTTTTTGAATTTTAAAAATTTAAATTTAGAAAAAATTGAATTTAAGATTGTTTTAAATAAAGATAATTTTCTAATTCTTTGATGACCCCACTCGCAAGGCATTAAAGATGCATCAATTCCCCAGACTTTTTTTGTGTAATCTTTAAAAAAGATAGAATATAAAACTTCACCAAAACGATTTATCATAAAATCTTCCAAAGTCTTTTCATCTCTTTTAAAAATTAAACTTTTAATATAGCTCAAACCCGCCTTAAATGAAGTACTAAGTCCTAATTTTAAAAATGTTTCTAAAGAAAATTTTAAAGGATAAGGAAAAAATTCAGAATTGTAAATTATGCTTGAAAATCTTTTTCTAATAAGCATAACATCATCCTGCTCAGAAGGATTTAGCCCGTTTTTAGGGTATTTATTATCTCTTTTTGCAAGAATATCATCAATAGATGGAAAACCTTGAACACTTAAAAATCTAAACCAAATAGATTTAACATATTCATCATCGGTGTATAACCTATGACCTCCAATATCCACACCACAAGAATTTTTATACACAGTTCTTGAAAGTCCGCCAACTTGGGGCAATTTTTCTATAATAATCGGCTTAATTGAAGATTTTTCAATCAATTCATAAGCACAAGCCAAACCGGAAGGCCCTGCACCAATTATAATCGCTGTTTTATCTGCATTATTCATAATTAAAAAGTAATCTGAGGTTTATTTTTATCATTTTCTATCTGCTTAACTTTTTTATATGCCGCATAGGCACGAGATTCATAAGTAACAGGCTCTAAATTTTTAGTCATTTTTAATGTAATGTTTTCATAATCGCCATTAAGCTGTTCATAGCGAGATGGTTTATAATAATTAATTCTTGCGCTAAATGGGTATGATTTTTGTGCTTGCATAGTTATAACAGTACTTTCATTCATAGATGTATCAACTTTTATATTATAGAAATAATAACCGTTATATTCTTTTATGCTATCTGTATCCAAATAAACAATTCCGCCAGAAGCACTTTGAACTAAAACCCAATTTATTGCAAAAACAGGACTAATCAACAAACAAACTGCTATTAAAATTATCTTTTTCATATAAATCTCCTAATAATAATTTTATATTTCAAAAGAGAAATTGCAAAAAAGTTTAAAAAAAGTTATAATTCACAAGCGAGAGGAGATTATGAATTATTATATATTCACAGGAATAATAGGCTTTATATTAGGCTTTTTGATATCTTTTATGATGTTTAAAAGAAAAAATAACGATATAGCATTATTTACAATGTTGAATGATTTTAAAAAATCAATTGATGACTATAAAAATCAAACAATTATCAATACGCAAGAAATAAATAATGCAATTAAAACTGCTTCAAATTTAACAAGAATTCTAACCACAAACCAAAATTTAAAAGGGCAATATGGAGAAGATTGTCTAGAAGCAATATTAAAAAATTGTTATCCAAATGAAAATATTAATTATATAAAGCAATTTACAACTCAAAATGAAGATAATAAAGACATAAAACCCGATTATTTAATAAGACTTCCAAATGATAAAACAATACTGATAGATTGCAAATTAAACCTTGATAAATACATAGAATACAAAGAAAATGAAGATATAAATCTGATACAAGAAAAGAAAAATGAATTTATTAAAGACTTAAATTCAACAATAAATCTATTAGCCAACAAAAAATACGAAACCGCAAAAGAAATAACTCAAGCAGGTTTTATTTTAATGTATATACCACTAGAACCCGTATTAACGCTAATTTATACAGATAAAGATTTTCTTGGTGTAATCAAAAACGCCAATGAAAAAAATATAATAATTGTGGGAAATTCATCAGTTTTAACAACAATCAGATTAACAAAACTTTTATGGGCACAAAATGCACAAGAAAATAATCTGGAAAAAATCATAAATATAGCTCAAAATATCTATGAATATATTTCAATTCACACACAAAATTTATACAAAATAAAAACTTCAATGGAAGAAAATTATCAAAATTTTAACAAAGAATATGATAAATTTGCTCAAAATAACAAACTCTTCAAACTGACCGAAGAATTAAGAAATTGTGGTATTCAAGCAAATTCCAAAAAACAAGGCAGAAAATTAAGTGAAATAAAAATCCATCAAGATTTTTTGAACTAAAAATTAACTTATGTAAAACTTTTCTCATACTTTAGTATAATATCATCCATTTAGAGGATATTATTAAGTATATGGAAATAGTTAAATTGCTAAAGGATTATGCAAAAACCCCTCTAGAAAAGGAATTAAGCGAATATTTCACACAAGAGCTCGATTCCACAATTTGTTGCGAAAAAATTAAAAATAAAGATTTTATGGTGCAATATATTCAGCCAATCAATGACTTTATCATACACACAACAGCACTTCCTTGTACAAATGCAAGAAGAATGCTTTATTGATTTTTTAAAAAACCCTCATCAACTTCCAAAATTGATTTACTTCTTGCTTCCGTGGCTAATTTATCACATTTATTGTTAAATTCATTTTGAGCATGTCCTTTAACCCAGATAAATTCAATATCATGAGGTTTCATTGCTTCAATAAGTTTCTTCCATAAATCAATATTTTTTACAGGGTTTTTTGTATTTAATTTCCAATTTTTCTTTTGCCAATTATCAAGCCATTTTTGATTTATGGCATCAATAACATATTTTGAATCAGAATAAAGTTTAATATTGCAGGCAGTTTTTAAACAATTCAAAGCATCAATAACTGCGCTTAATTCCATACGATTATTTGTTGTTAGTTCAAAACCTTTGGCAAATTCTTTTTTTACAGTTGAGCCATCAGCTTTTTTATAAATCAAAACAATGCCATAACCGCCTTTTCCGGGGTTATTTGCACAAGCGCCATCAGTATAAATTGAAACATTTGGTTTTGTCATAAAAAGAATTATATCATAAAAACATTTCTTAATAAGTTATATACAATAACTTATGTTTATGTTTGAATGTAATTTGCGACTGTACCGTTTAAGAACTGAGAGGGCAACAAATGATTATAGTTATGGAGCATGACGCAACAGAAGAACAGCTAGACCGTGTTGTAAAATATATCGAAACAAGAGGTCTTAAAACACAAGTTAACCATGGAACACAATTAAATGTTGTAGCAGTAATCGGTGATAAATCCGGTCTTAATACAGAAAATATTTCCGCATTGGATGGTGTTAGAGAAGTTAAAAAAATTCAAGAAGCATATAAGCTCGTATCTCGTGAAACACATCCGGAAGATACTGTTATTACATTTCCTAACGGCGTAAAAATCGGCGGATTAGAGCGTCCTGTTTTAATGGTTGGACCATGCTCAGTTGAAAAAGATTATGAAGGACTTTTAAAAGTTGCAAAAGCCGCAAAAGAAATGGGCTGTCAGTTTTTAAGAGGCGGTGCTTTTAAGCCAAGAACAAGCCCTTATGACTTTCAAGGTTTAGAAGAAAAAGGCTTGCAATACCTCGCAAAAGCAAGCAAACAAACAGGGCTTTTAGTCGTAACAGAAGTAATGGATACTATGGATATTTCCTTATTGTGCCAATATGCCGATGTTTTACAAGTTGGCGCAAGAAATATGCAAAACTTTAAGCTTTTAAAAGCATTGGGAAGAATTAAAAAACCCGTTATGATTAAAAGAGGCCCAGCAGCTACCATAAAAGAATTGCTTTTAGCCGCAGAATACGTATTAGCAAACGGAAACCCCAATGTAATTCTTTGTGAAAGAGGAATTAGAGGCTTTGACAGTCAATATTCAAGAAACGTTCTTGATATTGCAGCAGTTCCAATTATAAGAAAATATTCACATCTTCCGATTATAGTTGATCCATCTCATGGAACAGGAAAAAGGTACTTAATAGAACCTATGGGAAAAGCAGCACTAGTTGCTGGCGCACACGGGCTTATGTATGAAGTTCATCATGACCCTGATAATGCTATGTGCGACGGCGCACAAAGCTTGAATTTAGAACAATTCAAAGAAGTTACTAAATCATTAAATAAATTAATCGGAAGAATAGACTACGATAATAAAATGGCTAAGGTGTAAAATGGCATTAACTTTTCAAGAATTAATTTTAAATTTATCTAAATATTGGTCTGACAACGGTTGTGTAATCCAACAGCCTTATGACATAGAAAAAGGCGCAAGCACAATGAATCCTGCAACTTTTTTAAGAGCATTAGGGCCGGAGCCTTTTAATTGTGCTATGGTTGAACCATGCAGAAGACCAACTGATGCCAGATATGGCGAAAACCCTAACAGATTAGGGCATTACTTCCAATATCAAGTCATACTTAAGCCAAATCCAAATAATGCTCAAGATTTATATCTAAATTCACTTAGCGCTATGGGTGTAGATTTAGAGCGTCATGACGTAAGATTTGTTGAAGATAATTGGGAATCACCAACCCTAGGTGCTGCTGGTGTAGGCTGGGAAGTATGGTTGGATGGTATGGAAATTACTCAATTTACATATTTTCAACAAGTCGGCGGTCTTGAAGTTAAACCTGTAGTTTTAGAAATTACATACGGTTTAGAGCGTATTGCAATGTATTTGCAAAATGTGGATAGCGTTTTTGATATCAAATGGAATAACAATTTAAAATATGGCGATATCTACTTGCAAAATGAAATAGAGCAATCAAAATATAACTTTGAATATTCAACACCCGAAAACCTTTTCAAATTGTTTGACTTGGCATCGGATGAAGCAAATAGATGTATGGAAGCTAAAATTGTTCTTCCTGCATACGATTGGGTATTAAAATGCTCACATACATTTAATTTATTAGACGCAAGAGGCGTTATTTCTAAAGATGAAAGAATTAACTACATTAACAGAGTAAGAACATTAGCTGCCAATGTAGCTAAATTATATGTAGAACAAAGGGAAAAATTAGGTTTTCCTCTTATTAAAAAATAAGGAAGAAGCATGACAGAAAACAACAACGGGGATTTTTCGCCCAATTTTGAAGAAAAAGCCGAAGTAAATATAATTACAAAATTTGTAAAAAATTTATTAACACTAAAAAATCCTGACAGCATGATTGAGCAAGCAAAGCAAGGCGGACTTAAAAAAAGTCTGGGTGCATTTGATTTAATCATACTTGGCGTAGGTGCAATTATTGGCAGCGGTATTTTTACAGTAGTAGGTATTGCAGCTGCAGGCTCGGCAGAATCAATTGGTGCAGGCCCCGGACTTGTAGTTTCAATGATATTAGCTTCATTGGCTTGTATTTTTTCTGCACTATGTTACAGTGAATTTGCCTCAATGATACCTGTTGCAGGAAGTGCATATCTTTACACATACGCTACAATGGGCGAATTTATGGCTTGGCTTATTGGCTGGGTACTAATGCTTGAATATTTAGTAGGATATATCGCAGTAGTTAGCGCTTGGAGCGGTTACTTTATGCAATTTTTAAGAGGCTTTAGCTTTTTACCGCAATGGCTTATAAACCCTCCGATATATTTAATCCATGATTATTCAACAGTAGTCCACGAATTAACAAACAAAGGAATAGATCCTAATTCAGTTATACCTCATTTTATGGGAATACCAATATGCATTAATATTCCAGGAATATTAATCACACTA
>CALUZF010000096.1 GCA_944325165.1 Candidatus Gastranaerophilales bacterium | reverse complement strand
GAATTTATAGGCATTATAAGCGCTCTTATATCATTTGTTTCAAAATGAGATAATGAAGAATTTTTCATAAATTCATAGGCTCTTAAAAAATGATATGTCTGACTATCTGGCTCTAATACAGGCATAATAAGCGCTAAAAATAAAGATGTTGATATTAATATTAAAAAAGCAACCAATAAAACAATAAGGCTTTTATCTAATAAAAGCGCATTTTTAAACCTTTTAAAATCAATATTTAACTTCAAGAATTTAGTTTTTTTAATTTTAAAAATTAAAAAAGAAACTATAAAATTTATAATCGTAAAAATAAAAAGATTTAGCTCATTTATTGCACTAAATAAAGATAAAATCTCCATATTCAAAACAACAAGAGCAAAAAAAACAACAAAAATAATTAAAAAATTACTAAAAACGGAAGCTAAAAAATAGCTTGAAAGTAAATTTAAAATTATTGCCCCAAAAAACATTTTAAAATCCTACAATAAAATTTTTACGATTACTTTTTTAATTTTTTCTTGCTTATCTACACGCAACATGGGCGCATGAACATCATTAGGATAAAAAATAACAAAATATCCGCCATCTACATTGATAAAATTATATTTTTCACCGTCTAAAAATTCGACATCTCTATCTTCATCATATTTTTCAATAATTTTATTAAAATCTTCCAAAATTCCATAACCCATTTTCTCTTTTTGAGTTATTACATATTGAATATCTATATATTTTCGATGAACTTCCCATTTTTTTTGCTCAATCGGCTTTAAATCTACACTTTGAACATTTGCATAGATATTTTTGCCATCAATTTCATAACTGCCTTCATCAAGATTAACCAAATCAGTATTTTTCAAAAATTCAAATGCTTTTTTAAATTTTTCATTTAATGAATAATATTGTTCACAATTATTTAATTTATCATAAATCATTTTTTAGTCCTTTTTCTAATTTCATTACTTCTAATATAAAACATTCAAAATATTTTTTCTTGGCGAATATAAAACCCCTTCTGCCATCTAAAAAAGCTTTTTTGAAAAAATACCAATAAATAAAGTTGAATATAGGTTTTATAATAACACTTGAATTTTTATTATTAATATCTTTATAAATTATTTTTGTTTTATCTAAAATTTCATGGAATTCTTTTTGAATATCGCTTTCAATAAATTTCAAAATATAAGCATTTTTATCTTTTGAAGAAGGCTTAATTTTATGAATTTTACCCGATTTCAATTTTAAATCGGTAGAATAATCGCTCAAAAATTCAGCATTGTATTTTTTAAAAAGACGCAAAAGACCCTTTTTTCTTGCAGATTTAATCTCTTTATTTAAATAAAAAGTTTTTTGATAAAAAGATACAGAATTTTTATTCTTTTTAGGATTTTGAATATAATTTTGAATTTCACGAATTAATTTTTGAGGAACAATCTCATTTTCTTCAAGAATAAAAATCCAATCGTTTTTTGCTTCAGATAGCGCTTGATTTTGCGCTAAAGCAAAATTATTCTTATCAGCATAAATAATTTTGGCTTTATATTCTTTTGCAATTTCAACCGTATCATCATTTGAATGTTCATCAATGATTATAACTTCATCAAAATCTTTTATGGATTCCAAAGTTTCACAAAGATTATTTTCCGAATTTTTAGTTTTTATAATTACACTTAATTTTATTTTTTCATCCATTTTAAATCCTAATAAAAAAGCGCAACTTAATGCGCTTTTTATTAACTCTCTATCTTCCGTAAAACTAATGTGTCCATCAAAGGCAAATGCCTTTTAGCTTATGCTTTTGTCCACATTGCATCTGTTGATAATTTTGTATTAACAAACTCTTGAGAAAGATTTATATTAGATGGAGTAAAGATGAATACGTTTTCGCCGATTTTTCTTTGTGAACCATCAAGTGCATGAGTACATCCGCAAAGAAAATCAACGATACGTTGTGATTGTTCTCTATCAAGAAGTTGTAAATTCAAGATGACAGTTTTTCTTTCTTTCAATGCTTCTACAATTGTTATTGACTCATTATAAGCTTTTGGCTCAATAACAATAACTTCATGTGCGCCTGCTTTTGCTTGAGGTAAAACTCTCAAATTAGCTCTATTTTTTCTGATTGGATTAGTTTCTGTAAAGCTTGGTTGCAACGCAGCATTTCTATCTATCGGATATTCTCCTTCATAATTATCATCTAACCCTTCTTCGTATGGTTCTTCACCCATTGGATTTAATGAGTCTGTCAAAGCTCCGATAATTTCTTTAATTTTTTCTGAAAGTGCCATCTTTTCTCCTTTTATATTTAATTAAATAATATTCTTCCTAATCTAATCATTGTTGCGCCACACTCAAGAGCAATTTTATAATCATGGCTCATGCCCATTGAAAGCTCTTTTAGCTGATATTCATCAACTAGCTTTTTCATATCAATAAAAAGCCTTCTTAGCTCATTTTCATCATCAATTAGAGGCGCTATATTCATCAAACCTACTAAATCTAACGATTTCAAATTTGCTACTTCATTGATTAAATTTTCAAGTTGCGCCGGTTCAATTCCAAACTTTTGAGCTTCATTGGCATTATTCACTTGAATTAAAATCTTTTGTTTAATGCCTTTTTTATTTGCTTCTTCGTCAATACATTTTGCAAGTTTCAAACTATCTACACTGTGGATATATTCAAAATTTCCAACAACATATTTGACTTTATTCGTTTGTAAATGTCCAATAAAATGATATATCGATTGAGCGCGTGTTGTATCATCTATTTTATTGATTTTTTCAACAGCATCCAATGCTCTGCTTTCTGCAAAATCCCTAAGACCTGCCTTGAAAGCTTCCATCATTTTTGTTTCATCGTAATACTTAGTTACTGCTATTATTCTGGGATTATACCCTTTGATGTCTTTTAAAACTAACTCATAAGAATCTTTTACAGTCATTTAAAAGCCTTATCGAATACTCTCCCATATCTTTCGTAGAAAAACTCCACAATTTTTATTTTAGATTATTTTTATAGAGTTGCAACAAATATATTTTGTACAATTTTTTGACATTTAAAAACATGCTCAAATCATGTCAGTGTGCATGTTTTAACATGTCCGTAATTTATTAATATTTCTTAACAACAGCAAAATTTTTTTTATTTAAGGCATGCCTTTTGATATACTTATATTGTGAGGAAAAATTTATGCAAAACGATATTAAAAAACCAATAGATTGGGATGACTATTTTTTTGAAATAGCACGTGCCGTTTCAAAACGCTCAAACTGCCTAAGAGCGCAGGTTGGAGCCGTTGTTGTCGGAAAAGACAAAAAAATTAAAGCAACAGGATACAATGGAGTGCCCTCAAAAGTTACATCTTGTCTTGATTTAGGGTATTGTTACAGAATAAAAAATAACGTTCCATCAGGAACACGCTATGAAACTTGCAGAAGTATCCACGCTGAACAAAATGCTATAATTCAAGCAGGACAAGATAGATGCATGGGTTCAACCATGTATATTTGGGGTCATAATTTCATTTGCATTTTATGCAAAAGATTTATTGTTCAAGCAGGAATTGAGACAGTTTATCTAAAAAAGAATGAAAATTCTCCAATCGAAACCGTTACAGTACAACAACTACAAGATGAATTAACCCAAGACGGACTTGTAGCCATGTCGTAGAATAAAATAGTAAAAAAAATAAGGTAAAATAATTTCTATGAGAATTAAAACCATATTTTTAATTATTACTTTAACTTTTTTAGGTATATTTCTATGTCAAAAAGGGGAAAGTGAACCTAATTATTCTTATAAAATCTATACTCCGCAAAATTATAGCGAAGTAACAAAAAACGTTGCAAAAACTCAAAAAGACGGAGAAATTCTTTTCATTGTAGATTTTTCAAACTCAATGAATGATTTAATAGATGGAATTCCTAAAGTTGATATTGCAAGAAATACTTTAGCTGAAATTTTACCTAAAATCCCCGCTGATGTTAAAACAGGTTTAAGAATATACGGTCATAAATCCGGTTTTACATATTATCAAGGTTGCCAAGCAAGCTCTCTTAGCGTTCCTTTAGGATACAATAATGCTCCAACAATCCTAGGAAGCCTTTATGGTACAAGAGCAGTAGGCTGGACACCTATTACATATTCACTAAAGCAAGCGATAGATAAAGATTTTATTGGAGTTAAAGGCAAAAAACATATTATTCTTTTAACCGATGGCGGTGAAAACTGCGACGAAAGCCCTTGTACTTATGTGATAAACCTCATGAAAACAAGAGATGACGTTAAAATTGATGTAATTGCTTTTGATATCCATGATGTTGAAGCCAATAACCAATTAAAATGTACGGCTCTTATGACAAGCGGAAAATTCTTAAATGCAAACTCTCAGCAGGACCTTGCCAATTCGCTATTTGAAACAATAGGAATTTCAAAAGACGTTAGAGGAAGCATTAAAATCCCGAATTAATCAATTGTGTTATAAATTCTATCTCCAGCATCGCCAAGCCCAGGTAAAATATAGCCTTTTGAATTTAATTTTTCATCAAGTGCTGATGTTATTATTTTTACTTTTGGATATGCGCTTGATAATTTTTTAATTCCTTCAGGAGATGAAATCAAGCTCACAAATACGATATTTTCTTCTTTTACACCTTTTGAAATAAAGTTTTCAACCGCATCTTTTGCGCTATTTCCTGTCGCTAACATTGGATCTAATAAAAGCACAAAAACTTTATCTTTATCTTCTTTTATCTCTTTTCTTTTGTCATAATACCAAACAGGCTCAAGAGTTTCCTCATCTCTATACATTCCTATATGATGAACATTTGCAAAAGGAAGCAAATCTTGAGCAACTTCACAAAAAATCATGCCTGCTCTTAAAATCGGAGCTATTATGAGTTGTGCACGAGAATCAAAAACTTCGCAATTTGCTTCGCACATAGGCGTTACAATTGTTTTTTTAATTAAAGGTAAATTTTTTGTTGCCTCATATATTAAAGGATAAGTAATTCTTCTTAAAGCATTTTTAAATCTTTCACAGTCAGTATTTTTATCTCTTATTATTGATAAATTATGAGCAACAAGCGGGTGATTTAAAATCTTTATATTATTAATTACTTCCATCTTTAATTCCTTAAATTTATTGATATGTATCTTTATCTTTCAAGATTCGAAAAGCCTTATCTGTTTTATCTATGGCATCTTCAAGATTTATACCTTCTTGAACTAACGAATCACAAAAATCAACATGCGCTTGAACATATTCAGGATTAGCCAAATACTCTTCAACAGACCTTTTAACGCTATCTGAAACTTTAATTTTACTCATATTAACTTGAGCCTTGCCCATTGCATCAAGACAATCCATTGATTCTTGTTCTAATTGAACAGATTCAGGAATATTAACGCAAGAAGATTGTGCAGAAGTAATATTAGCCTTTGTTGCACCGTACTTTTGCAAATTAATATTATTAAAATTTCCTATTATATCTTTGTCCATTAAGGCTCTCCAAAAATTGATATTTTATCGTGTTCTTTTATATAAAACATGCCAAGATTTTTTTTTGCTAGTTTATAAAAAATCTATCCTTTTTAGTTTCAAAAATTTACATTTTTTCTATTCTAACTCTCAAAATCAAATTATGCAATGGATTATATATAGTAAAAAGGATGATTTATTAATTTATTTTTCATGATTATAATTAAATTGTATTTATCAATAGAGGAAAAATTATGAAAAATTGGATTATTATTCTATTATTATTCGCACTTCCATTAGGAACATACGCATATTTAGATGCAAAATCACAAAATGCTAAAACTTGCAGTGTTGAAGCACTAAACAAAATGCAAGATGAAATGGCAAATTCTAAAGTAAAAATCATCAAGTTTTCTTCTCCAATGTGTTCAGAATGTAAAAAAATGGCACAAGAGCTAAATAAAGCAATGGAAAGCTTGAAAGACAGCGTTATTTTAGAAGAAATAAATATCTCTGAAACAACAGGCAAAAACGCAAAATATAATAAATCAGCCATTAAAAAATATAATGTTACTTTAGTACCTACGGTTGTATTTATCGATAAAGAAGGTAATGCCATCCAAAAAAGAGAGGGGTTATTAAAATCCGATGAAATTATAGAAATTGTAAACGGTATTGAATAATGTTAAATCAATTAAATGCTACATTAGCGCAATATGTTCAAAATAGCGAATTTTCGCTTATATTTTTGCTTATATCATTCTTAGGCGGGGTGTTATCTTCGATTTCACCTTGCTCTTTAGGGATGATTCCTATCATAGTAGGTTATGTAGG
>CALUZF010000095.1 GCA_944325165.1 Candidatus Gastranaerophilales bacterium | reverse complement strand
TTGCCGCAATTTGACATCAAATTAAAAGCAAAATCTAATTCATCATCAGATATATCTTGATTAGCACAAATTGCACTCATCCCTTTTTGTACAAGTGCCGGAGTATTTGGCATAATTCGAATTACTTTTGCATTTTTGATATATTTTAAATATTTATTAATTTTAACTCCTGCTAAGATAGACAAAATAAGTTGATTAGAATAAAAATCTTTCATTTCATTTAAAACTTCTCCAACAACAAAAGGCTTAACCGCAAGTAAAATAACGTCACAATATTCCATTAATTCTTTTATTGAATATGCTTCACGAAAACCGTATTCACGACATAAAGCACCCGAATGCTCCATATTAACATCATAAACACAAATATCATCAGCTGATAAAAACTTGTGTCGGCTAATTCCGCCCAAGATTGCACTAGCCATTTTTCCACAACCAATTACACCTAACTTAACATCATCTTTAACAAATGCGCACATATTCTTGACACCTCATTTTGTCTAATATAGTATAGTAAATACCGATATTGATATAAAAGTCAAGAACTTATTAAAACGTAATCACAAGGAGAAAATAAAATGCGTCGTACTTTAGAAGGTACTAAAAGAAAAAGACAAAACGTAAGCGGTTTTAGAGCTAGAATGGCAACAAAAAACGGCAGACGAGTAATTAATGCAAGACGCGCAAAAGGTCGTCATAAAGTAGCAATAACAGCTAAGAACCGTGCTTAAGCGTATAAACAGGCTTAAAAAGAGAAACTCATACACAGCAACATATAACAACAACAATATAGTAAAAAATGACCTAATTGTTGTGTATGCAGGAAAAATAAAAACAGACAAAAACTGCCCCACCAGGGTAGGTTTTGTTGTTTCTAAAAAAATTCACAAAAGAGCAACAAAAAGGAACAGAATTAAAAGACTTATCAGAGAAAATATTAGATTAATGCTTAAAAATTCTGAATTAGAAGAAATAAACAACTATCAAAGTATAATTTTTGTAGCAAAAAAGGATATTTTAAATAAAAATTTTGAAGAAATTCGTAACACAATCTTAATATTAATGGATGAATTAGCAAATAAAAAAATTTAGAATTATTATATAAAGTACAATGGACACATTAGTTAAAAATCTACTTGAATCTCAATCAAAAGAAAAAATACAAAAGCCCAACTGCCAAACAAGAACGGGCAGAAGCTTACTTGCGTTTTATCTCCAAACAAAATTTAAACAAATCATCAACCATGATAAAAAATCTGACAAGCAACTAATCATAAGCTATAATAACAGTTTTCTTGATGATTTTACAAATAGATTAATAAATAGACCAAATGACAAAATTTTAATTGCTCTAAGTGGTGAATCAGCAAGCGGTAAATCAACAATCTGCAAACAAATTACAAAATGTATCGAGGAATTAAATCTTCCGATTACAATCTTAACAGCAGATAATTATTTTAACGATATATCCGAGCTAATAAAACAACACGGCAGTTTCGATTTATTAAGAGATGCAGGATATGATGTCGATTCTCCAAATAATTTTTATTTAGATTTGTTAAGAGAAGATATTTTAAAATTACAAAAAGGTCAAGATATATTAGCTCCAGAATATTTAGTTAACGGTACAGGAATTTCTAAGCCAAAATCAATCCCCGTAAAATCAAGAAAAATCATCATAGTTGAAGGAATGTGTTCAATTTATGATAAAGTTCAAGATATTTTTGACATAAAAATTTACATTGATTTAGATGAAGAAGAAAGAAAAAGACGTTTTCTAAACCGTGCAATATCCAGAAACCAAGACCATGAAAATGCTCTTAAACATTGGGAATACATCCAAAAAGCAGGCAAAAAATATATACAACCCGCCAAAGATAACTGTGAAATCATAATTAATGGCGAATGTGACTTAAATTATTTTGCACACATGGTTGAATACATAAATTTAATTACAAACAATTTTCATGAATAAATAATTGCTCAAATGCCCTTTATTTACAAAGCTTTAAATGCTTTGTAAAGTTTTGTAAATAATTTCTTTATTAGTGAAATTATATCATAAATATATACTTTATATATATAAGATACTAGGGTCGTGGTATCTGTATGTACACAACACAGGGTAAAAACAATGGGCTGGGTAACATTAGCAGCAAGAAAACAATCCTTAAGGCTCGCGATGAGTAACCTTGAAATGCGCGATTTACAAATAAGTCGCACATTAAGAAGCACTCAACGCACATCTGCTTATGAACAATCCATTATTAAAAATAATAAAGCTTGTGATTTGAAAGAAATCAAAGATACATACGATGAAGTAAAAGATGCAAGACCCGAAGATATGCAAAGCGAAGAATACAGCGAATGGTATATGGAATATCAATCCGCAAAAGAAGATTACGAAGCACAAAGACTTGAAATAACAGAAATGTATGAAGATCAGCTCGCAATGCTTGAAGAAGAAGCAGCCGACCAAGAAGCAATGCTTCAACAAGAACAAACAACTGTTGAAGCTCAGCTAGAAGCAATGCAAGCTGAATATGACGTTGTTAAAGAACAAATAAGCAAAGAAATTGAGGAATCAGCAATACAACTATAATAAATCTATAAACTAATAAATTCAAAAAACTTATTCACAACAATATCAGCATTGAGGACTAATTCATTGTAATTAGAATTATTTTCAATGATAATATTCCAATCACTATAGTTATCAAGCGCAGTCTCGGTATCATCGTCTGCGTTAGTTAACACACCTCGTTTAGCACGATTTTCGACGGAGGATTCCACTCTAACCAAAAAAGCACCCCTAGATTTAAAGAAATTCAATTCATGTTCAACACGAACATCAGGAACAATAATACAATCCATATTTGCAAGATTATTCAACCAATAATTGTTATCTTGCGCACGACCCCAATTACCCAATTCTATAAGACCCGACCTGTACAAATGTTTTTGAGATTCTATCTCGTCAAAAGTTAAATTATTTCTCTTACCAAACTCCAACTTAATAGCATCGCCAATACCAATTCTTTTGAAATTTGGCAATTTTTCCAAAAGTATTTTAGCTAAAGTATCTTTGCCGCTATATTGCTTGCCGGAAATCACTATAATCTTATTCATACAAAAATTATAGAACACAAATAAAAAAATATATGTTAAGTTTTTTAACATTGGTATATACTATTAAGCAAAAAGTTTAGAAAAAATTTTTTATAAAATATAAGGGGAAAAATAAGTTTACAATCTCAACCAATAAGAAAAGAGGAATTTTATGGGTAAATCAAGCTGTGTCTTACAAAAAGACAATGCCTTAATCAACGGCATAGAACTATGTGAATATCTAAAAACGAAAGATTTTAGAAAAAAACTATTACTGTATAAATTTGAGACAAGTTTAATTGCAAAAAACAGTGAAAATAAAAACTATAAAGAATTAGAAAAAGAATTTAGCAATGAAATACTAAAAAAGAACAAAAAAATTATTAAATTATAACAAAAACGGGGCATATACCCCGTTTTTTAAAATACTTTTTCATCGTCGCTGCTATCAGAAGTTTTAGAATCCGTATCAGTCTCATAAAACATTGACATCTTTGTAGGATCGATTTTAGGATATTGTTCTTTTACATCTTTAATTTGTTCATTTATTCTATATGCATTAATCTCGCTTTGAGTTACTCTACCGTCATGATTTGAATCAATCTCATTAAAATTAGATAAAACTGTGTCTAAAAGACTTGACATAGAAGAACTTCCGCTTGCACAAAGCTGAGATAATTCATTATATGTCATACCTTGGGTTTGTAATTTTGTGACATAATTGTTCACATCATCAGTACCGATTTTGCCATCACCATCTAAATCAATTTGATTAAAATTAGTCATCATATAACTTCTAAAAGTCTGATTTACGTTGTATTTAATGGAATCATCAGAAGGATTTAAAAGATTTTCCAAAGTTAAGCCATCAGAACCATTTAACATCAATAAATAGTTTGCATTTAATCCTGAAATAGCGCTTGTAAACAAGCTTGAACCTAATAAATTTGCCATAAATAATACCTCTTTTTTATAAAATATAATAATTTTTTTTAAAAAGTAAAACCTCAATATGTATGAAAAATTATTAATTTTTTTACCTAAAAAAGAAAACAAGCTAAAATTATATAATGAATTTTATAAAAAGGAATTATATATTAATTCTGATTTTATTTTTAGGAATTATTCTAAGGATAAATATTGACACTTTTGCCTCTGGCTTAAATTTTGATGAATTTGCAATAATTTCTATTTCAAAACAAAATTTTTTAGAATTATTTAAGTCACTTGCAATTCAAGATTATCACGCACCATTATATTATATTTTTTGTCATATTTTTGCTAATTTTAAATCGCAATTTTTAATTTTAAAATTGTTAAATGTATTTTTTTCTTGTTTGAATATTTTAGTCTTTTATAAAATAGGAAAAACACTCATAAATAAAAGATTTGGCTATATTTTAGCCTTAGCGATAAGCACAAATCATCTGCAAATCACAACGGTTAATTTCATCAAATTCTACTGTCTAAATATGCTTTTAGTTTCATTATCAGTATATTTTCTAATAAATTACATAAAAAAAGAAAAAAACAAACACTTACTTGCAATTACAAATTTTTTCATAACTTTAAGCTTTACATACGGCATAATTTTTGTATTTTTTGAATATCTTATCTTGTTTTTCACAAAAAACAAAAAAGAAGCAATAAAAGGATTTATAATATCAATAGCAGGATTTATTTTATATTCGCCAATACTAATAATTCAAACTCAATATGCCCTCACAAGCTTAATAAGTCCGCATTGTGAACATCCTGATTTATCAATTTTTGGCTTTTATATATTGTTAAATGACTATTTTTCGCCTCTAATCAACTATTGCACAAGTACAAAAACCCTTGAAAGTGCAGTTTTATTAATAAGCGCATTAAAAAGCTTTAAACAAGCACCAATCGATTATATTTCAATAATTTCATTTGTAATATTCTCGCTAATCCCTGTATTAATAAGCATATTTGGCATATATAAAGCAATTAAAAAGGAGGTACTTACTCAAAAATTAGCGCTCCTGTGCACATTTTATATTTTATTTTCTGCAATAGCGACATTACTAAAAATAAACGGTTTTATACCTTTATATATGTATCCTAGCGGAATAATATTAATAATATTATGTTATTTTGGGCTTTATCAAGAAAAAAGTAAAATCAAATACTTATTTATAGCCTATCTGATATTTGTACAAATTTTTATAACGAACGTCTATCCTTTGCAAAAAAGAGAATTAAAGACTAAATACTTTGCAAATATTGATAAATATATTGAAAAAATCGACTCTAATACGCCCATAATAATGTTTGATGCAGGAAGATTTGCAAAATATTATTACAATGACAAAAATATAATTGCTCTTGATTATGAAGAATTATGTGCAAGTCATGGAAGAAAATTAATTGATGAAATTTATGGAAAAGAACTTAATATCAATAAAAAAAATATAAAAGATAAATTCTTCAAAATTATCACCAACAATGAAAATCCAAAAAATATCGAAAAATTTATAAATGAAAAAATATTTTCAAAAACAAATAAAGATACAAAAATTATCTTAATATATAATTCAAGCGCAACACCATTAATTTTAAGCAAAAATTATATGATAAATAAATTGAATAAAAAATTCGATAATAATTTATCTAATTCAACTCTATTTTATCAACTCAATAAAGACACAAAAACAATTAATCAAAGCAAGCTGGGAAATATAATCCAAAGCTATACTACACAAAAAATCATAGAAAGAATAGAAAAAGAATATAAACCGATAAAAATAGAACAATTTTTAGAAGTCCCATTAAAAAACTACGAAAAATATACTGAAATGACGGATTTAAAAGTATCGTCAATTGATTTTATGAAACAACCGCTTATGGGTTGGATATTTGTAACATATCAAAAATAATAGCGTTAATTTGCTTGCCAAGGTGTATGTTTGTGCGAAAATTAAAATATTAGAATAGATACAATTTTTAGAAAAGGAAATTAATATGCCAAGAAAAACTCCATTGGAAAAAATCCGCAACATTGGTATTGCTGCGCATATTGACGCAGGTAAAACTACCACAACTGAGCGTATTTTGTTCTATACAGGTAAAACTCACAAAATCGGTGAAACTCACGAAGGTGCTGCAGTTACCGACTTTATGGAACAAGAAAGAGAAAGAGGTATCACAATCCAATCAGCAGCTGTAACTGCTTCTTGGAAAGGAC
>CALUZF010000094.1 GCA_944325165.1 Candidatus Gastranaerophilales bacterium | reverse complement strand
TCTAAAGAAGCGTGTTGTTCTTTTTTATCTTCAATTAATCTATCAATACCATAAAGGGCTACACGTCTATAGTCACCAATGATACGACCACGACCGTAAGCATCTGGAAGACCTGTTAAAATTGCAGCGTGACGAGCTTTTCTCATTTCAGGAGTATAAGCATCAAAAACGCCTTGGTTGTGTGTTTTTCTATATTTTGTGAAAATTTCAGAAACTTCAGAATCAACTTCATAACCATAAGACTTGCACGAAGTTTCAGCCATTCTGATACCGCCAAAAGGTTGAAGAGAACGTTTTAGAGGTTTATCAGTTTGAAGACCTACAATTGTTTCAAGGTCTTTATCAATATATCCTGCACCATGAGAAACGATAGTAGATACAACTTTTGTATCCATATCTAAAACTCCGCCATTTTCTCTTTCTTGTTTAAATAAATCACAGCATTTTTCCCATAGTTTTGTTGTTGCTTCGGTTGGTCCGGCTAAAAAGCTGGAATCACCATCGTATGGCGTATAGTTCTTTTGAATAAAATCACGAACATCAATTTCCGTTTGCCATTTACCAGGTTTAAAATTCATTATTTTCTCCTTTTTTTAATCCATTATATGATTAAATTATAACACAAAAAATTTTTGCAACAGTTGTAATTGCAACATTTTTTTAAATTTATTTATAGGTCTAAAAGGTGCATTATTATTAGCCTTTAACCGCACCGTCATTAGAGCCTTGTATAAAATATTTTTGCAATGCAAGGAAGAAAATAATAATCGGTATAATTGAGACAATTGAACCAGCTGCAATAAGCCTGTAATCGGCACTAAAAGCACTTGATAAATTATTTATTCCAACAGGCAAAGTAAACAATTGTTCATTTGTTAAAACAATGCTTGGCCACAAAAATTCACCCCAAGAGCCAATAAATGTAAAAATAGCTAATAGTGCAATAGTAGGTTTTACCATAGGCAACAATAATTTTGAAAAAATCTGAAATGAGTTACATCCATCCACAATAGCGCTTTCTTCAATTTCCTTTGGAATTGCCATAAAAGCTTGACGCATTAAAAATATTCCAAAAGCATTAACCGCAAAAGGTAAAATCAAACCCAAATAGCCCATAGTATCAGAATAACTGTCAATTAAATGTAATTTAAGAGTAATAATATATACAGGCAACATTATTGTTTGAAAAGGAACCATTATAGTAGCCAATATCGCAAAGAAAGCTACTTTTTTTCCTTTAAAATCCATTCTAGCTAGCGGATATGCTGCTAGTGCAGATAAAATAACATTTAAAACAACAGTTGAAAAAGCAACAATAAAGCTATTTACAACATATTTAACAATGGGAACAAGTTTTAATACTTGAATAAAATTATCAAAAGTAAAATCACGAGGAATAAATATCGGAGGATATGCAAAAATATTTTCACTGCGACCTTTTAGAGCGGTAGATAATAACCATAAAAAAGGCACTAAAGATAAAATACATACAATAATTAAAATTGTATGAATTAGAATATTTTTATAGTTAATTTTACCCTCAAAAAGCCTCATACTCTATATTTATCCTTTTCAAAAACAAAAATATTTAACATTGAAAAACCCATAACAATTAACAATAAAATCACAGCACCCGCTGAAGCTATTCCCATATCAAGATTTTCAAATGCTTTTTCATAAATATAATAAACAATTGTTTTTGTTGAATCTAGTGGACCTCCTCTTGTCATAACATAGATTTCAACAAAAACTTTTAATGCTGAAATAGAGCTAATTGTAGAAACTAAAGCTATCATAGGCATAAGATGAGGTATGGTAATTGCCATATGTTTTTTAAACCCTACAATTCCATCAACATCGGCTGCTTCATATAATTCCTTAGGTACGCTCATCAGTGCACTTAAATATATCATCATATAATATCCGACACCCTTGAATATCGTAACCAAAGCAACTGATATCATTGAAACTTTAGGATCGCTAAGCCAACCGATTGAGCCAAAGCCCATCTTCTCAAAGAAAAAATTTAATAAACCACTTGGAGCATATAGCCATTTAAAAGCTATAGCAACAACAACTATAGATACTACAACAGGCAGATAAATTAATATTTTATATGCATTTTTAAATCTTATATTTTGATTTATCAAAATCGCCAAAAACAAAGGAAAAATAACCAAAAAAGGTACACACAATATCAAAAAATAAAAAGTATTTAATATGGTTTTTAAAAATAAAGGTGATTTAATTAATGTAATATAATTTTCAAAACCCACAAAAGAGGGTCTATAAACATCATTTGAATAATCAAAAAAGCTCAAATGAATTGTTTGAAAAAAAGGTATAAAGAAAAAAAGCAATAAAACAATGCCCGCAGGCAACAAAAACAAATACGCTCCAATACTTTTTTTCATATCCATAAGTAAATACTATATTAATTCATTTAAAAATTCAATAATCCGTATTAGTTAATATTATCAATATGATGATAAAATTAAAATTAGAGGAAAATCGTTGAATTTATTTAGAATATTAACAATTACATTATTTTTATTGATAATGGCGGGACAAAATGCGCTTTGTGCCGACAATTTTCGCATAAAAGATATCACTATTGATTCATCTGACAGATTAATTCTAATAAAAGGACAAGGCAACTATAAAAATGGTCTTCAAACCCTTGAAGTTCCCGCAATGAATTCAACAAGCTCTGTTAGATTTATAAGCAATATTACCCCTTTTACAATATCATCTCCTCCAAGATATGTTATTGATATTCCAAACGCAACTTTAGAAGGAGCAAATCGAGTATATAAAATTCAAAATTCAACGATATTGCAAAGTGTTCAACTTGCACAATTTTCAGTTAACCCTCATATAGTAAGAGTTGTCTTTACAACAAATAAAAATACTGATTTAAGCAAATTCAAAACCTATACAAACGGAACAGATATTATTGTTAAATATTCACCAAATATAATCGATAATTCTATACAATATAAATTTTATACTCCAAGCGGAGATTCAAGCTCCGGCTCGGGACTTCAAAACACAGGTGCAACAGTAACATATAACAATAATAACGAAACAAAAGATTTAACACCGCGCTTTCAAACAAAATACTATTTAAGTCAAATAAGCCAAAATTCAGACGGATTAATATTAAGAGGCTTAGGTTCTATTGCTCTTCAAAGGGCAACATATACAACAGATAACACCCAAATGACTTTATTGATGGATAATACTTCAATGCTATCAAGGCTTGATAATAAAACATATAAAATTCCTTCAAGCCAAGACAATGCAAAAGCTACTTTAACATTAAACAAAGTTAACTCAAAAAAAGTTAAATTAACAATTAACGCTGATAATGCAAGGGATTATAGACTTGTTATATCACCCGATGGTCAAAGTTTATTTATTTCACACAGAAACTATATAATTAATACTCTTTTTTCGAATAATCCCGCTACAGTCAGCTCATACAAAGCTCAAACAACATCAGCGGGCTATAAATTAATAGAAATGAATTTCAATAAAAGCGTTACTTACGATGTTTTTGAATTAAATGACAATTTCTATTTAGATGTTAATAATTTAGGCGATTATAATCTAGCTTTGTTTGAACAAATGCTTAAGACTACCGATATCAAAGTTCAAGCCCTTAAAATTTCAAGCGATAAAACAAGATTTATAATTCCTGCTAAAGATTTAAATTTTGCCTATGCAAATGTTGAATCTAATTCTAAATCAATAAAATTAGTATTTAAAGATAAACCAAAGACAGCTCCTATTGAACCTCAAAAAGAAATAATAATAGCAACAAATACGCAAGATAAAAAAGAAGAAATTAAAGTTTCAAATGAAAATATAAATGTAATATATGTTCCAAAAGAAGAAGTCCAAAAAATTGAAAAACCAAAAAAACAAAAAGAAAAACCTACTATTTCATCAATGAAAAAAGTAGTAATCGACCCCGGTCATGGTGGCACAGATAGCGGTGCGATAGGCGGTGGAATATATGAAAAAGATTTAAATCTTGATGTTGCAAAATTAGTTCAAGAAAAACTTGCAAAAAAAGATATATATGTTTATATGACAAGATCTAAAGATGAAACATTAACCCTAGAAGACAGGGTTAAATATTCAAATGAAATCAATCCGGATATTTTTGTAAGTATACATACAAATTCAACCGTTAAAGAAGATTCTTACGGCGTTGAAACACATTATTTTAAAGACGACAGCTATAAACTTGCGCAAACAGTCCACAGTAGTTTTGCAAGCGAAAAGAATATTAAAAAATGGGACACAATAGACAGAGGCATGTTTAAATCTCGTTTTTATGTTATAAATCATACAGAAGCACCTGCTATTTTAATTGAAATGGGCTTTATATCAAATCTTGATGAAAGATCAAAATTAATCAAAAAAGGAAGAAAAGAAGATATAGCAGATTCAATAGCGGATGGCATATTGGAGTATTTAGGTAAATGACAATCAAAAAAGAAAATTCAATAGGCTTACTAGATAGCGGAGTTGGGGGTTTAAGCGTACTATCAGAATTATATAAAATAATGCCTAACAAAGATTATTTTTTCTTTGGTGATACAAAAAATGTGCCCTACGGAACAAAAACTCCTGCTCAAATTTTTGAATATACTAAAAATATCTTAGAATTTTTTATATCAAAAAACATTAAAACAGTTGTTTTTGCTTGCAATACGACATCTGCCGTTGCTTATGATGATTTAGCGGAATTTTTCAAAGACAAAATTAAAATATATCCTTTAATTCAATCTATTGCAAAAGATGCAACAGAAGGGCTAAAAGATAACGATAGTGTTGCAATTCTAGCTACAAAAGCAACAATAAATTCAAAAAAATATGAAACAGAATTAAAAAAATATAATCCAAAAATCAATATCTATGGCATTGATTGCAGCGGATTTGTTGAAATAGTTGAACACAGGCTCTATAACGACCCTCAATCAATTGAGCTTATTAAATCAAAACTAGAAATTGCAAAAAAACACAATGCAAAAAGAATTATTCTAGGTTGCACGCACTATCCTTATTTGATTAACATTTTCAAAAGTATATTGGATGTTGAATACTTTAATCCAGCAAAAACCATAGCAAAAATTGTACAAGAGCAAACTTTTAATGAAAATTATAAAAAAGGCTCACTAAATTTCTATGTTTCAGATGACCCAAAACAATTTATTTTAAGCGCTAAAACATTTTTTAATGTTGAAAAAGCAGAGCTTGTAAAAATTTAATTTAAATCAGCATACACAGGATTTGTAGCTATTAATCTTTGTATGCCTTGAACACCTGCTTTTGTTCTGATTTTAGCAATTACATTTTCTCTTTTTGCTAGAGGCTCAGTTGATGTTAACAACGCTTTATTTCTTTTTACAAATTCATTCCAAGCTTGTGTTTCAGATATCCAAGCTTTCAATTCTTCGGCTCTTGTATTGGTAAAAGTATGATGTTGAGATTCATGAGCAATTAAACAAGCAATGCATTCGGGGCTTGCTCCTCTATGTTCAGATGAAATATAAATCACAAGACCATTATTTTTTGTTCTTGCAGTAATTGCTTCAGCATCTTCATAGTTAAACATTGCTAAATCACGAAACATAACACGAATTGGTTTTCTTGTAGCATTGTTACCGTTTAAAATCGCAATTACATCACGTCTATTTATTGAATTTAGAGAATCAAGAGCTGCGACTATTTTTTGATTGGTGGAAATTCTTGAATAATCAAGAGCTAAAACCTGCCCTATATCAATTAATAAAAAACTCAGTACCAAACTAACTACTAAAAATAATTTTCTCATTTTTCACCAATATCTAATTTTATCATCCTTTGTATAGTCTTTTTTAACGACAGCGTTAAAAAGAAACTTTAAAAAATATTCATTATTTTAATTATTTGTTTACAAAAATTAATAATGTACTTAATAAGTTCCCAAATGGCTCATTTTTATATCAATAAACAATACTAAACTTTACTAGATGATTAAACATATTAAATTTAGTATTTTATATTGCACAATTTACGCTATAATTTTTTATTCAATTTTTATACCGTTGTGTTGCTATTGTTCCGAAGTCACAAGTATAACCATAACAAAAGAAGATATAGCAAACGCCAAGGCAGTATCTCCTTATAAAGTAAATTTTGATGAAAAAGATTTGCATGCAATAGAAATTATGGAAAAAAGACATTTTCCAAGAACATATCCGGAATTTTCGGATTCTGAACGCTTGAAAAATTTAGAATATGAACTTTTAGGAAGAATTTGGGAAT
>CALUZF010000093.1 GCA_944325165.1 Candidatus Gastranaerophilales bacterium | reverse complement strand
CTGTATTTGCTCGAAATATCTCGCAAACAGCCACACAGGATTCTCCCCTCTCGGCAAGCCTCTCGGGTTCGACTCACCAATTCAATCAAGTATTAAAAAAGAACCCAAAAGGGTTCTTTTTTAATACGGAAAAAGAGGGATTCGAACCCTCGAGGCAGATTACTCCACCTAACACCTTAGCAGGGTGCCGCCTTCAGCCACTCGGCCATTTTTCCATTCGCTAAATTAAATTTTAACACAAGCGCAGGTTTTTTAGCAAGCTTTGGATTAAATTTTATATTTATTACTACAATTATAATAATACGCAATGCGCTATTTACAAGGGTTTTAGCCGTATAAAATATACCATGGGTTGCAAAATGAATATTTATGTGCTATAGTAATATCGAACTTGGGATTAGTAACTATTTTATGACAATAAAAAAAGTTTTTTATCCCTGTCCAATACAAAAAATGAGGATTATTTTATGACGAAAAAGCTAGTCAAAACTTTGTTAGTAGCTATTTGCGTTGCATTAATTGCTCCTAACACAGCATTTGCTTCCCAATCGCCACAAGAAAATGCTAAAAAACTTATCATAAAAACGGCTCAAAAGCTTGGTGTTGACCCCCATATCGCACTAAGCATAGCAAAAATCGAATCGAATTTTAATGCAAGCGCAAAAAGCCCTAGAGGTGCAATCGGTTTATATCAGTTAACACCTTCAACAGCTAAAAAACTCGGTGTTAATCCTTACATTGTAAGCGAAAACATCGAAGGCGGACTTAAATATTACCAAATGCTGTATAAAAAATATGGCTCAATGGATTTAGCTTTAGCAGCATATAATGCAGGGCCCGGAAATGTTGCAAAATATAATGGAATTCCTCCTTTTGGCGCAACAAAATGCTTTATAAAAAACGTTAAAAAAGAATATAACGACTTTAAAGCAGACGAAACAACCCAAGCAATTATATCAGAAACCTTATAGCAAAAACCCTTGGCAAAACCAAGGGTTTTTTATGCTAAACTATTTTTTATGAAAAATATACAAATGAAATTTGATACAAAAAATAGCGATAAAGCAAAGTACTACGCAGCATTTAGCTATTTGAATACTAAAACTGTTTTCAAGTCTAAGCTTCTAGAATATTTTGATTTTGATGTCAAAAGAGCTTGGTTGTGTGATAAAAATGATTTAAGTGAACTATGCAAAAAAGAAGATTTATCAATACCAAGAAATTTTTTATCGCAAAAATCCAAACTCGATATTGAAGAATGTTACAATAAAGCATTTTTAGATAAAGATGTTAAATTATTAACAATTGAAGATGAAAAATATCCGCCTCTATTAAAAGAAATTCCCGACTATCCGATATCTTTATATTACAAAGGTAATTTAGAAAACATTTCTTTTGATTGCACTTTGGCCGTTGTTGGCTCAAGAAATGCCTCAGTTGAAGCAAAAATAGCGCTCGATAAAATAATTTCATCATTCAACAGGACAAATATTACAATAGTATCCGGTCTGGCTTATGGAATTGATGCTCAAGCACATATAAGCGCTATTAAAAATAACCTTAAAACAATCGGTGTTATAGGTTGCGGGCTTGATATAGTATATCCAAGTCAAAACAGACAAATTTATGAAGATATAATCAACAAAGCAGGGGTAATTTTTAGCGAATACCCACTAAAAACACCTCCAATGGGGCATAATTTTCCTCAAAGAAATAGAATTGTTACAGGAATGTCCAAAGGAACACTTGTTGCTGAAGCACAAATGAAATCCGGAGCAATGATTAGTGCAAACCTTACACTTGATTATAACAGAGAGCTTATGTGTATGCCAGGAAACATTTTAAACCCTAACACAGAAGGAATATATCATCTTATAAAACAAGGCGCATCAATAGTTGTAAACGCTCAAGATATCATAAATCAAATGGATTGGGAAATTATCACACAACAAAAAAATGAAACAAATGCAAAATTAAACAATTCCCAAAAAAAAGTTTTAGATATAATATCTATTGAAGCAAAATCTTTTGATGAGATAATGAATGTTATCGACATAGATACATCAGAATTAATGATTACTCTTACAGAATTAGAAATCAAAGGTATAATTCTTCAAAACAACGGCAAATACTACAAATGTTAATAGGTAAAAAATGGCAAATACAAAAGAAAAAACATTAGTAATAGTAGAATCACCCGCTAAATCAAAAACAATCGGAAAAATTTTAGGCAGTAATTATATAATACAAGCCTCAATGGGTCATGTTAGAGATTTAGCATCTAAAGGGCTTGGTTTTGATATAGAAAACAATTTTAAACCAACATTTGAAGTTATACCGGAAAAGAAAAAAATAATCACCGAATTAAATAAAATAGCAAAAACCGTTGATAGAATATATCTTGCATCCGACCCTGATAGAGAAGGGGAAGCTATTGCTTGGCATGTTAAAGAATGTCTAAAATTCCCCGAAGACAAGATTTTTAGAATAGTGTTCAATGAAATCACACCGCATGCCATAAAAGAAGCTGTTGCAAACTATCATCAAATTGATATGCTAAAGGTTGAAGCTCAAAAGACAAGACAAATCCTAGATAAACTTGTAGGTTTTAAAATCAGCCCGATTTTATGGGAAACAATGAAAAACTACAAACTATCAGCAGGTAGAGTTCAATCAGTGGCTCTTAAAATGATTTGCGAAAGAGAAGATGAAATCGAAGCATTTAAGCCTGTTGAATATTGGAGTATCGATGCTATTTTAAACAAACTAAAAACAGATTTTAGTGCTGAATTATCAAGAATAATAAAAAACGGAAAAGACGAAAAACTTGAAATTCATAATGAAAAAGAAGTCCAAGAAATTCTAAAAAATCTTGAAAATGCAAAATATATAGTCTCAAAAATCACACCAAGAGACACCACAAGAAAAGCCCAAGCACCTTTTATAACATCAACTCTGCAAAGAGAAGCAAGCTCAAAATTGGGCTATGGCGTATCTAAAACTATGCAAATAGCTCAAAAATTATATGAAGGTATAGACTTAGGCGAAGGCTCTGTCGGTCTTATAACATATATGAGAACAGATTCTACAAGAATTTCCGATGATGCTCAAATAGCAGCAAAAGATTATATTTTACAAAACTTTGGAGAAGAATACTATCCTAAAACTCCTAATGTTTATGCAAAGAAAAAACAAAACACACAAGATGCGCACGAAGCAATTCGCCCATCATATATTGATAAAACTCCCGACAGTATCAAAAAATATCTAACAAGCGAACAATATAAACTATATAAATTAATTTGGGACAGATTTATTGCCTCTCAAATGTCAAATGCAAAAGTTAAAAATTTAACCGTTGATATAACCGCAAATAATTACATTTTCAAAATGGGTTCATCAAAAGTTGTTTTTGATGGTTTTTCAAAAATATACAGAGATGAAGAAGATGTTGTAGTTCAAAAATTCCCCGATTTGAAAGTCGGAAATGAATTAAATCTAAAAGAATTATTGCCCGAACAACATTTCACACAACCGCCCGCAAGATTTTCTGAAGCAAGTCTTGTAAAACAACTTGAAGAATACGGCATAGGAAGACCATCAACTTATGCTCCTATTATCACTAAAATTCAACAAAGAAATTATGTTGAAAAAATTGATAATAAATCGCTAAAACCCACTCCACTAGGAAGAGCGGTATGTAAACAATTAAACGATAATTTTGTAGATATAATGGATTACAAATTTACTGCTAAAATGGAATCAAGTCTTGATGATATAGCAGAAAACAAGCAAGACAGTATTAAATTTTTAAATGATTTTTGGAAGCCATTTTCAAAAACATTGGATGAAGCATCTAAAAATATGAAAAGAATTGATGTTGAAACAGATAAGATTTGTCCAAATTGCGGAAGAAAAATGGTTGTTAAAATTTCTCGCTACGGTAAACAATTCTTAGCCTGCTCGGGATATCCAGAATGTAAAACCGCGCTTCCTATGGATGGAGAAAATAAAAAAGTTGAAATTCCAGAGGATGAGCCAACAGACAAAAAATGCGAAAAATGCGGATCTGATATGGTAATAAAAACAGGTCCTTATGGAAAATATTATCAATGCTTAAATGATAAATGCAAAAAAAGATTTTCAATAGTAGAATCATCAGGAGTAAAATGTCCCGAATGCGAAAAAGCAGGTAGAGATGGCGAACTCGTAAAAAGAAAATCCCGCTATGGAACATTCTTTTGGGGTTGCTCTAAGTATCCGGATTGTTCTTTTGCTCTTTGGGCAGAGCCAAACGGTGAAAAATGTCCCGAATGCGGAAGTTTACTTGTAAAAAAATATTTAAAAAGAGGAAACAAAATAGCTTGCTCAAATAAAGCTTGCAAATATTCAAGAGATATGGAAGAAAATGATGGATAAACAAAAATTTGCTCTAATTGGCTACCCGTTAGGACATTCTCTCAGTCCTATTTTATACAAAACAGCATTTGAAGATTTAGATATTGATGCTGAATATGAAATTTTACCAACAGAAAGCGAAGATTTAATTAACAGAATAAAATTTCTTCGCTCGCATAGATATTCTGGCTTTAACGTAACTATTCCTCATAAAGTTCCTACAACATTATTCTTAGCAAAATATGACGAATATGTTAATATGACAGGCTCTGTTAATTGCGTAAAAATCGAAGAAGATATGAGCTTATCTGGTTTTAATACCGATGTTTGGGGTTTTATTGAAGCTATAAAAGATGTTGATCTAAAGGGCAAAAAAGCTGCAATTTTAGGCACAGGCGGAGCTTCAAGAGCAGTTTGCGCCGGACTTTACAGTAAAGGTATATCAAAAATAGATTTTTATACAAGAAATGTAATTAATTCAAAAGACACAATCGAAACACTAAGAAACAGATTTGATAAAATTGAAATTAAATCAATCCAATTAAGCTTAATGGAAACAATGGAAGATGTTGATATTTTAGTTAATACAACTCCGTTAGGTATGAAAAACTTTGATGAAGAAAATTGCGCCATTCAAGAAAAACAAATTGAAAGTTTACAAGATAATGCAATAGTTTATGATATAGTTTACAATCCATTAAGAACTCCATTAATTTCAAAAGCTATTAAATACAACAAAAAATTTGTTTGCGGTCTGGATATGCTTGTATACCAAGCTCAAAAAGCGGTTGAAATATGGTATGATAAAAAACCCGATGCAAAAATAATGAAAATAAAGGCTTTGGAAGAATTTCTTTTAGGCGAAAATTAAGATTTGTAATTTATATAAAGGATTTTTCTTAACATTATTGCCTTTGTATTGGTTTTGTTATTTAATAATTATATAATACGATAGAATACTCTTGTATACGGAACAATAAATAAAACATGATTTATAAATCAAACAGAAAACAGGCGTTTACTTTGGCGGAAGCTTTGATAACCCTTATAATCATCGGTGTTATCGCAGCTTTAACTATCCCTGCCATTTTAATCAACACAGAACAACATGAATACAAATCAGCGCTCAAAAAAGCTTTAACAACACTAAACCAAATTATCGAGCTTAATATAGCACTTGATGGATATGGCCCAATTGAAGCAGGCTATATGGATAAGCCAACTGCCGAAGATAGCTTATTTGAAATGTTTAAAAACCGTATGAGTATTATCTCAACATCTGACGATTTTGCTTGGGGTAACACTTCAAACTTTGCTTTCTTTACAGCTGATGGTATGAGATATGAATTTCCGACAAGTCCAAACCAAGCTATGGGAGGAACCTTCTCTGCTACAAATGGAAAATGTGCAACCCCTGGAAGAAATGTTGAAGATTTAGAAGGTAATACATATAATAAACCTTGCCTTATCATTGTTGATGTTAACGGACAAAGAAGACCAAATCCAAGAAAAACAGCGGGTTCATACAAAGTTCCTGGTGCAAAAAGCGGTACAAGAATTTTGGATGTATTCCCAATTATTGTTACAGACAAAAATGCCTATCCTTTTGGCGTTGCAGCACAACGTGCAATGTTCCAAAACGATTAATTTATATAGTATGAAAAAGATTAAAAAAGCCCTTCAAAAGGGCTTTTTAATTTATAAATTTATAAAATTTATTTTATCAGTTCATCAAACGAATTGATTTTAACTTGTTCACCTGTTTCAAGGTTTTTTACACTATAAAAACCTTCTTTTATCTCATCTTCGCCCAATATTATTGCATATTTAGCAACTTTTGACGCTTTTTCTAATTGTTTTGAGAACTTTCTTTTTTGCATATCAAAATCCACAACTAGATTATTATCTCTTAATTTTTGAGCTAATTTCATAGTTTCATTTATGTTAGTTGATACAATATAATAATCGATTTTTTTAGGATTTATTTTATCTACAAGAGTATATAATCTCTCAACTCCCATAGCAAAACCAACAGCAGGAGTAGCTTGCCCTCCAAGCATTTCAACTAATCCATCATATCT
>CALUZF010000092.1 GCA_944325165.1 Candidatus Gastranaerophilales bacterium | reverse complement strand
GATAAGCCTCAAATTATAAATGAAGCAGATGCAATAATTAAGGTTGCTTATTCTTCAATTTGTACAAGTGATTTGCACATTATAGAAGGTTTTGTACCTAAAGCTAAGGAAAATACAGTCTTGGGGCATGAGCTTGTTGGAATTGTTGAAGAAGTTGGCTCTGGTGTTAAAAAATTTAAAAAAGGCGACAGAGTTAGCGTTAATTGTGAAAGTTTTTGCGGTGAATGTTTCTTTTGCAAAAGAGGCTGCGTTAATAATTGTGAAAATGGCGGATGGCTTATAGGTTGTTCGATTGATGGAGCGCAAGCAGAATTTATAAGAATTCCTTATGCTGATAATGCTTTGAATAAAATTCCTGATAATGTTTCATTTAAAGACGCACTGTTTGTTGGAGATATTTTAGCGAGCGCTTATTGGGGCGCTGAATTGTGTGAAATAGACAATGAGGATACAGTTGCAGTAATTGGTGCAGGGCCTGTTGGGCTTTTAGCTTTGAAATGTTTAAAATGCTTTAATCCTAAGAAAATTATTTCAATTGATATAAATGAAAATAGGTTGAATATAGCTAAAAAAGAGGGTTTAGCTGATTATTATATAAATCCATCAAAAACTGATATCCAAAAAGAAATTTTAAATTTAACTTCTAACCGTGGAGCAGATAAAGTAATAGAATGTGCAGGAAGTAATGCTACGTTTGAAATGGCTTGGAGGATAGCTCGTCCTTGTGCTATTGTTGCTGTTGTTGCAATGTATGGAAAAGCTCAAGAGCTGCCATTACCTAAAATGTATGGTAAAAATTTAACCTTTAAAACAGGCGGTGTTCAAGCTAATAAATGTGATTTATTATTGGATTTAATGTCCAAAAAGAAACTAGATACTAATTTTTTGATAACCCATGAATTTGAATTTTCAGATATTGAAAAAGCTTATAAATTATTTAAAGATAAGAAAAATGACTGTTTAAAGATTGCAATTAAATATTAATTTATAGATAATTTAATGTTATGTCGTTTGTATCATCATATATCATGCCTTTTAGCTTTTTATAGGTTAATTTGTGATACCATGATTTACCAAGCACTTCATTTAAAAGAGCTTTATCGTATTTCTTATTAATAATTGTATGCAATTCGCTATTAATTCTTTTATAATAAGGGGTTTTATCCCATTCTTCTTTTGTTTCTTTTATTTTATCCATCAAAATTGTTTCGATGTGCTCAAACATAAAATAATTAAACATAAAGTCATTTTCGCTCCAATATGCGTCTAGTGTACGTTTAATGGCTTGTATATTTATGCTTTGCTTTTTTGAATGAAGAAAATAACATACTGTTTTATTGCCTGTAAAACTAGTTGTATTTGTTTGGTTTTGAAGTCCAAAAAAATCTGATTTTAAAATATCATTTGGAATTTTATCGCTTAAATATATTGTTGAATCAATCCAAGTTCCGCCATATTTTTCTAAAAGATATACTCTTAAAATATCGCTAAATAAAGCGATTGGCATTTTTTTTGAATTAACTAAGTCATAATATTTTTGAGGCAATTCTACAAAATTTTTTATTGTGTCAAAAGTTAAAACATTTATGGTTTTATCGTTTTCTATTCTTTTAACACTTGCAAGGCACTTTTGGATAACTTTTGGAGCATTTTCAATTCCTTGATGCCAATATTGCCAAATAAGGTCTTCTCCTTCATCAATTACAGGTTTAAATGGTTTTGATACAGCAATATCAACATATTTTTGGAGTTGCTTCTTAGCCCATTTTGATTTAATTTGAGCACGTTTATCTTTATTAAAAATAAATAATTCTATAAAGATTTTAAAGATTGTATTTTTTATTTTAAACATTTACATCTATCAATTATATGTACATATATAATTTATCATAGAAGTATCGTTTTAAGCAAAATATATTTACGAAGCTATTTTATCAATTCCTTTATAATACCAAGACATTATGCCTTCTTTGTGTTCTTTTTGGTAATTATCAATTTCTTCTTTTGTCATCTTTTTGTTAGGCATTCCTGATAGAATACGTGATGCGACATCTGTTAAGAATGTGCTTATAGCAACAACCCCGCCTGCTTTAAGTAATGAATTGTTGTATTGTTTTAAGAATAATTTATTTAAGCTTCCTGATATGATTACTTGCACTGACATTCTGAGGAATTTGTTCACTCCTCTTAATCTTGCATCTTTTTCTGCTTCATATTTTGTTGAACCGTTTCTGACAGATAGGTTATATTCATCATTCATATTAAACCATATACCTGTTAGAGTTCCCAAAGTTTGTGCTATAACTGCAATTTTTGAATTATCAGTTGAAGATGAGCTTTTCATATTATTTGAAGTTGCAAGCATCTTATTTAGATAATCTGTAAATTCTTTATATAGTTTTTCTTCGTCGTTTCCATATTTTTCTTTGAAATCCATAAATCTCAAATAGATATTTTTAATATTGTATATATCTTTGAGGTCTACTTCTTTTGGTTCTGGAGTTTTTGTTATGCTGTATTCTAGTTTTCTAGCTATTTTATATGGATATAAAAGAAGTTCTTTTGCAAAATCAAATAGAGATGTTGCCATTTTCTTTAATCCTAAATTGTTTACTTCAACTCCAAATATTTTCTTGGTTGCATAGTCGCTACCAAGGTTAATGTTTTCGTCTGATTTATCAATAATTTTTCTGATTTTGTTAACAAGATAAGATTTTTCATCTTTTTCTAATATTGAGGCTAACTCAGCTAAATCGTCTTTTTTGGCGATAATATCATTTGTTATTTTGATATTATCAACATTAAGTTTAGAAGTTAATTTATCTTTAATTTTTGATAAATCAACATGATTTTTGCCAAATCTTAAAGCATATCCTGCTAAAATACTTAAAGAGCAAAATCCAATGATATTTTCGAGACATAAAAGCGGTTTTTTAGTTTTATTTTTTGTTTCTGTTTTTTTCTCGAATAGTTTGTCAGCTTCATTTGATTTTATTTTTTCTTGGAATTCGTTAAATGTTAATTTATTTGATGAATTAGGAATTTTAATTCTTCCCAAGGGCATGTTTGATGCTTTTCTTGATACAATACGAGAAATAAGCCCTATTAATGCCGTTATTATAGCAGGAGCCCAAACACTTTTATTTACCCATTTTGAAAAACAAGCTAATGCGCCAAATTGAAGTATGCCTTCGCATATATTTTCTTTTACTTCTTGCATTTGTTTTGTATGTTTTTCTTTGTTTGCTTCTTGCGTATTTTTGCCTTTTTGAATTGCTTTATTATAAAAATCATTTCCTAAAAATATGGCTGCGGTAAAGCCCGAAATAAGTCTTGTTATAAACCTTTCTTTTTTTGTATCATAATCTGCAATACTGTTTGACATTTGTTTGTTTAATGCTTCAACAATATTTTCACCGGTTTTTTCAGATATTGTATTTTTTATTTTTTCGTTGCCGTTTTCGGATAGCACCTTTTCAGCGCCATTTTTATAATTTCTTATAATTTTGAGAGTGTTTTCTTGCAACCCTTGAAAAGCATTAACTTCATTAATAAGTTGAACATGATTTCTGTATCGTTTTAATAATTCTAAATTATTTAATGAAGAATTAGGAAGTTTTTTTGCTATAAAATCAAGTAAATCCATTGGAGCAAGTGCAATATCACCAACGGTATTAGCGATTTTTCTCCAAATAGAAAAATCGCTTACATATTCAAAATCGCCTATTTTTTTTACTAAATTAGGCGATTTACTTTTTATTGATTTAATTAATGTGTCTTGAAAATCGCCTACATTTTGACCTACAAGCTTTTTTATAGCTTCAAGTTCGTCTGCAGTAGGAGCTTTGAGACCTCTAAAATTTGTGCTGTTGTTTATTAAATTTTTAGATTCCAATCTCATCTAGGCAATTTATTCCTTAAAATCATGATTTCAAATAAAATAAATTGCCTAAAAATAAATATTGTTATTCAAACGAGTTGATTGTTATAAAAATTTACAAAAAATTATAATTTATTGTGAAAGATGTGTATAAACCCACCAATCATGATCGTCTTCTTCTTGTCTTCTTTTTTCCTCTTCATCTTCTTGTTTTTGCTTGATTATGGGGCGCAGTATTCCCTCGGTTTGCAAATATCTTTTGTGAAGCCTTTTTATAGCACCTACATTTGCCATATCGCTATAGCAAGAATTATCAATTATGCTTAAAATGACAGTGCTTTCCTCTCCGTATTCCAAATATTTTCTCATGAGTGCTTTGTCAAAATAAGCTTTAACTTTTTTATCTGCGGGATCTGTATAAATATATAGGTATTCGCAGCTTTTGAAGTCTTTAATCATTTCTTTTATCATCACGCCTGTGTATCTATCTGTCTTTTTTGTGCGTGGGCCGCTAAATTCTTTTAACGTCTTAAGGGCATTTCTATCATAGAAATAGCCAAAAGAAACGTTTTTTTGATGAATGGCTTGTGGTCTAATGTTTGATATTCTCATTTTATCCTCTTACTACAAATATGGTATTGATTATAGTGTGAAATAAAATTTATAATATTGCAATACCAAGGATATAAAACTTTACATAATTTTATTAACCGATAGGATAAAATACTGTATATTCTGCATCTCTGTCTACTTGTTGGTCTTGAATATGATCGCTTGATTCTCTGCCATCACCAAGGGCAATTGAGATATGTCCATATTTTTTGCCTGCATCTGAAACATTTGAACCACCGCCATTTGCATTGTTATCCCAAACAACAACTGCGCCTGCAGGAAGATTTGCTAATTCTGAGCGTTCAACTTCTACTTCAACAAAGTGACTTGCAAGTTCTTCATAGCCCTCAACATTTCCTCTTAGCGCTTCTTTTGCCATATATGCAGCACCCATATTACCGAAGTTTACTCCAAATGTTTCATACATTGTATCTGATACGCCTGCTAAGCAATAGCCTGTTGTTCCTCTTGTTGTAAGTGCATTTTCAGCGAGTGCTTGACCTACTTCAGCATCATATTGGTTTTTAGGGTCAGGACTATATTCTTTCTCAAGTTCTTTATTATTGTAGTTATTTATTGCTGTTTGAATTTCATTTATATAATCTTGTGATTCTCGGATTGATGTTTTTGCGTTTTCTATTGCGTTTTGTTTGTAGTTTTCACATTCTTCTTTTGATGAATTATAGCTATCTAAATATTCTTTTAGTTGGGGTTGTTTTTCTAAAATTTCAGCCTCAAGTAAATCCATTTGTTCGTTTAGCCCTTCAAGCTCGCCTTCTAGGGTTTCTTTTGCTTCTTCTGCTTGTGCAAGATTTTTTTGGATTTCTTCTAAATTCAATTCAGCTTGTCGTTCTTCTTGTTTTGCAGTTTCGATTTTTGATTTTAATTCTGATATTTTTGAATTATGTGCTGCTATTTCATCATCATCCATATTGGATGTATCTTCTGCTTCTAATTCTGATAGAGTGTTTTCTAAAGTTTGTCTTGTTGATTGTGTATTTTGGTAATTTGCTTGTGCTTCTTTTTCAGATGTTTCTAAATTAATTATTTCAAGCTCTTGTTCGTTTATTGCTTGTTGTTTAGTGTTGATATCGGTTTTTAGAGTGTTTAGTTCATTTGCTAAATCTACATCAACTTTTTCTAATTCTTCTTGATATGTTTCATATTTTGCTTGAGTGTTTTCTTCCATTTGTGCAACAGTTGTATCGCTGCCATCTACAATACTGTTTAGTGAAGTTTGTTTTTCGGATAAACTGCTTTGAGCTTTATTAAGTTCATTATTTAATTCATCTTTTGTCATATTATCAAGTGTTTTTTCTTCATTTTTTTCTATTTTTGCGCTTGATGAGCTTGATGAACCGCCTGATGAATAGGAGCCTCCGCCATTACCGTAAGATGATGTTGCATTTGTTTTTGCAGCACTTGTTTTTGTTTCTGTTTTTTCTGTTTCTTCATCAACTTCATCAGTTTCATCAACTTCATCAATATTTTCTTCTGCACTTGTTTCATCAATTTCTGTATCTGTTGTTTCAATTGTTTCTTCAATTGTGTTATCTATTGTTGTGTTATCGGTTTCATTTTCTGTTGCTTCTGTTGTTTCTTCAATTTCAGAGGTTAAATCTTCTTGTTCTTCTTGCATTTTTTCAAGTGAAATCATTATATCTTCAAGGCTTAGATTTTCTAAATCTCCGTCATTTGCGTTAATTGAAGATAAAAATTCTTTAATTTCATCTTCATCAAGGTCTGAGCTTTGGTTTTTATCAAGCATTGAAATAAATTTTTCATCTTCAAATAAATTATTTAAAATATCTAAAATTTCATTATCTTCGTCTGCTTCATTATTTGGGTTTTGAATTTCAGCTTCTTCTGTTTCAACTGTTTCAGTTTCAGTTGCTTCAGTTGTTTCAGCTTCTGTTGTTTCTTCTGTTTCAACTGTTTCAGTTTCAGTTGCTTCAGTTGTTTCAGCTTCTGTTGTTTCCTCTGTTTCAACTGTTTCAGTT
>CALUZF010000091.1 GCA_944325165.1 Candidatus Gastranaerophilales bacterium | reverse complement strand
GAAATTAATTTTTCAACTATAATTCCAAAAGTTGTGCTTTCTATTTCAATGATTAAAAGAGTGTATTTGTTGGATTCTCTAGGGCTGTTTTCAAAATTTAAAATTTGAGAAAGAGTATAAATTACAATTGGATTTTTGTTGTAGATATAGTAGTTTCTATTGTCTTTTTCAAAAATTTCATCCGAATTTATTCGAATAATGGTTTTAATTGCTGAGGTTTCAATTGCCCAGAGTTGCTTTTGTTCTTCTATAATGAACACTTTTTTGGTTGCGACTGTTGAAGGTAGAATAATCCTAACAAGTGTTCCTTGATTTAGCTGTGAAAATACATCTATTCTTCCTTGAAGATGATTAATTTTATTGTTTACGATATCAAGCCCTAAACCTCTTCCTGATAATTCTGTTACAAAATCTTCAGTTGAAAAACCAGGGTAAAATATAAGATTAGTCAATTCCTCGTCATTAATAACCGATATTTCTTCTTTTGTAAGCAATTTTTTTTCTAGGGCTTTAGCTTTAATTTTTTCTATATCAAGTCCTCTGCCATCGTCTTTAACATCAACTATAACTTTATTATCTTTATAGCGGGCTTTGATTTCAATTTTGCCTATTGGGTTTTTGCCTAAAGTTTTTCTTGTTTCAACATCTTCAATACCATGATCAATTGAGTTTCTAATGATATGCATAAGAGGAATTTTTAATTCTTCTATGATTGTTTTATCGGCTGTAACTTCGGCGCCATCTATTATTAAGTCTATTTTTTTATTTTTATCACGAGCGATGTTATGAACCATTCTCGGAAACAATTGGAAAATTGTTGAAAGTGGCAAAATTCTCATATTTTTAACCATTTCTTCAATTTCTGTTGTGGTTGAGTTTAATTTTGTTTCACTTTCTTGAAGTTGTTTGAACAGATAAGACATTTTTTTGATTAAATCTGTTATTTTTTGATTGTGTAATTCTGTTAATGAATATAATTGTGCATTATGAGCGATTATTTTTCTAAAATCTTGTGCTTCATTGTTTTTTTGTTCGGATAGATATTTTTTATCAAAATATTTAAGATAATAGCTCATTTTAGAGAAGTTTTTTTGCCAATCAATCATTTCATTATTTATTTTTTTAGCAAGAGAGAGCTGTTCGTTTGTTTTGATTTTAGATACAATTAATTCTCCTATTTGACCAACTAAATTGTCTAGTTTGTTTGAATCAACACGCAGGGTTTTAATTTCTGTATTTGTAATTGTATTTAAAATATCTTTTTGATTAAGCTCTGATTGTTTAAGTGTTTTTGCTTTTTTATTTTGAATTTTATTTTGGAATTTTGTCATTGTTTTAATGACGTTGGTTTTTATTTTTGCTTCATTAATTAAGTCTTTATTTTGGCTTTTTATATTCTCCAGCGTTTCTTTTAAGCCCATTGAAAGGTCTTTAGGAAGCGTTGTATCGCAATCTTTGAATGATTGAATTATTTCTTTTGTATCTGTGTAAATTTGTTTTATTGCTTGGTTTGTTTCTTTTGATATTGAGTTATTTATTAGATTTAAAACTTCCTCATAAAAACTGCAATTTAATTCCATCAATGGTATTCTTTCGATAATTTTATCTAAATTATCGAATTCGACGATATTTGCTTGTTTAATTTCTTTTTGTTCTTGAGGTTTTGAATTTAATTTATTTTCAACAATTTCATAGTAATCTTTTCTTTGGATTTTTTCATTGTCGGCAAAAGTCGATAGTGCTTCTATAAAAGAGGTTACGGCATTATTTACTTCAAGAAAAGAAAAAGCTTTGTTATCTGATGTTCTAAATTTATCAATAGCACTTAAGATATTATGGATTTGATTTTTTACTGTTTCAAAATGAGTATCTTCAATATTTGCGCAAAGCGAATTAAATTCATTTATTTTTTGTTCTATTTTATAGATATCACTATATTTTTTGTTGCTTCTTACGCTTGATACTATATATAAAATATCGATTATAATTTCTTCAATTTTGTTGAATTTTGATAGTATTTCTTTTTGAGATGAAGTTATATTTGATTGAAGATTTATATAGTCTATTTGTTCTTCGCTTGAAGATATTTTTTCTAATTTTTCTATATATTTTTCATAATCGGGGCTTTTAAATTCTGTTTTTTGTTCAACGGTTTTATTAATTAACATAGAAATAAAATCAAGACATTCTGAAATTGTGTCTGTTATTTCTACATTAACTTTTAGTCTATCTTCTTTTATAAGGCTTATAATATCTTCAATTTTATGTGCGATGTTTTGAATATCTTCAAAGCCAAGCATCCTTGCTGAGCCTTTTAGAGAATGCGCATCTCTAAAAAGGTGCATGGCTATTTCTTTTGTATCTCCTTCTTTTTCAAGTTTTAGGAGTTTTCCATCCATTGAGGCAATTATTTCAGCGCTTTCCTGCTGAAAAATATTTAATATTTCATCTAGTTCGCTCTTTTGAAATTCCATCACTTTCGCCTTAGAGCTAAATTACGGATTGTTTTAAATTGTTTGAAGTTGTTTCGATTTTTTCAAAGATTGTTTCGTTTTCTGCTGTTATTTTTTGATTTTCCTCAACAATTTTTGAAATTTCTTGTATATAGCCATCTGTAGCATTTGAATCATTATTAATTTGTTTTGATGATGTTATTATTTCTTTCATGTTGTTTGAAATTTCATTCATAACGCTTATTAGATGTTCAATATTTTCGCTTATAACATGAGCTAATTCAAGTCCGGATTCAATTTCTTTTGTACCTTCTTCGGTCGCTAATACTGTTGAATTTGCGGTTTGTTGAATATCATTAATTAAAGAAATAATCTTAGCAGTTGCTTGTTTTGATTCATCGGCTAGTTTTCTGATTTCAGAAGCAACAACGGCGAAGCCTTTGCCGTGTTCTCCCGCGCGAGCCGCTTCTACTGCGGCATTAAGCGCCAAAAGGTTTGTTTGTTCTGCTATATCTTCAACAAGACCTACTGTGGATGAAATTGATTGAACAAAATCCGATAATTCTAGAATTAATTCTGCAATAGTTTGAATTTTATGTCTTATTGAAAACATTTTTTCAATGTTTGTTTTAACTGCGCTATATTCGTTATTTGTAAAATCAAGTGATTGGTCTGTTTTTTCCATAATTTGATTAGTTAGACTGTTCATTTGGTTTGAATATTTTTGCAGACTGTAGATATGATTTTGCGCATTTTTAATTTTGCTGTTTGAATTTGCATTATTTTCTTTTTGGTTGTTGTTTGAAGTTTGAATTGAATTTATTTCATCAATTGTTTTTTCAAATGATTCAAAAACAACTTTGTTAAGAGGGGTTTTAACCGCGTTTTTACTGTATTCAAAAAGAAAAAATGTCACTAAATATACAACGAAAATGACCATTAATAAGTCATAGCTTTCAAAAGCTAAAAATCTTACAAAATAAAATATTACAGCCAGAGCAATGAACAAAATTGCACTGTCGAAGATTTGCTTTCTTGTTAGTTCTCTATTTATGTTTACTTTATTGTTATTATCTACTTCTTTTGACATATTCCACCTTTAAATAAAAAAATGTATAATCATATTATAATTAATTATATAAAATAAGTTAAGCTATGACAAAAAAACTAGTTATTATAGATGATAGCTCAACCCAATTGAATATTTTAAAAAATTTATTCACAAAAAATGGTTGGGAAGTATGTGCAGTGCAGAATGCTAAAATTGGGTATGAAATTATTTTTGATTTTGCACCGGATTTGATTATTACGGATGCTATTATGCCTTTGATGGGTGGTTTTCAGCTTGTAAAACAGATAAGAGAAAATAGTGTTATTTCAAAAATTCCTGTTATAGTTTATAGTGTTTTAGATGAAGCTAATGCAAAATTTTATATAAAAGGTGATTTGAGTGAGTATTTCTTTAAAAAAGATAATAATCAGCTTGAATTATTAGCATTAGCAGAAGAAATGATTGAAAAATATCCTGTAAATAAAGAATACAAAGATGAAGTGCTGAGAGCTGGTTTTGATAATTATAAAGTTCTTCAGGATTTAAAAGTTTCGCAGGATAAAGAAGAAGACATTGCTCTAAATGAAGATTTAGATGAAGAATTAGATGAAGAAGAATCAAAGGAAGAAATAAAAGAGCATATTTTAGAAGATTTTGAAGATAAAATAAGAAAAATAAGCAATTTTTCTTATGGTGATGAATATATTTTTTCTAAATTGTTTATAAATTTGTATGATATTTTTGATTATGATATGGCGGTTTTGAGCGTGTATTCTTTTGAAAATAAAGAAGTTAAGAGTTATTTTGATATTAAAAATATTATTTTAAGTCCCATTTTAAAGAATAATATTTTAAATAAATATCATTCTAAAACTGCCGTTATGTATAAAAAATATTCTCCGAATCTCGAAGTAGCAACTAATGAAGAAGAATTTTCATCAAAAATTGAATTTGATTTTGAATATAAAGGAGAAAAAATAGCTGATTTTGTTTGTTATTCTCGCAGTGAAAATAAGTGGGAAGACAGTGAAGAAATAAATTTAATAGAGAGAATTTTATATAATTTTTCAAAAAAAAGGTATATTCAAAGAATTGTTAAAGAAAATCAAAAAGATGATAAGGGTAGAAAATATATTCAATTTAAGAACAAATTTAATAATTTAAAAAGTACGTCTGATGCTTATTTTTGTATAATTCAAATTTCAAATTATTCTGATTTTTCTCAAAAATTATCTTATCAAGATTTAGATTTTTTAAATTTGAAAATTTCTGAAAATATCGTAGAATGTTTGGAAAAAGATGAGCAAGTTCATAAAAATGATGAAGATGAATACAATCTTATAATTTTTGCAAAAGATAAAAAACACGCCCAAAATAGATTAGAATATATTGCAAAAACCATTAATAAAATTTCTTATTCCGATATTTTTATTCATTGCTTTATAGCAGCTTCAAGTTGTAATATTGATGATAATTTTAATATTATGGAAGCTGAAAAGAAGGCAAGATATTTGGTCGATGAAACAACGCATCAAGAGAGTGTGGTGCTTTATGATGTATGATAACAGTTTGATTTTGAGCTCTGAAAATGCTATTGAGCCAAAAAAGGAAGATAGCGAAAATTTTACGTTAATTGAAATAAATTCAAGAAAATACGCCATAAAAACACAGTATGTTTTGGAAATTGTTAAAGTGGTTGAGCTTGATTATTCTCATCAAATGCCTTCTTATGTCTTGGGAATAATAAAATATGAGCAAATTCCTATTGGTGTTATTGATTTAAGAGAAGTATTTAAAAAAGAAAGAATTACTTATGATTTAAGTGCAAAAATAATTGTTTTAAAAACAAAAGATACATATTGCGCTATAATTTGCGATAAAGTTTGCGATATTACAAAATTGAAAAAAGATAATGTCCAATTAATTCCATATCAGCAAGATATTAATTTCTTTGATGGGTTATATTGCGAAAATAATGAAAATATTTATATTTTGAATATAGATAATATTCTAGAATATACCAAAAATTATGCTCAAAAGTTTGAAAATCAAGATAATAAATTAAAATATATCGTTGATGATGAAAAATCAAGGGAAGTTTTAAGAACAAGAAAGAATTTTTTGACAAAAGTAACAGATGAGGTTCATAGTCAGAAAGCTCTTTATGATAGCGGTGTTTCGTTTGCTATTGATAATGTTAAATATTATATTAATATGGCGAGCGTAAAAGAATTTTATAAGGTTAATAATTCAAAATTTATCAAAGTTCCTAATACGGGAGATTATATATATGGACTTGTTAACATTAAGGGCGATTATATTGCAGTGCTTGATTTAAGAAGATTTTTGAATAATGCAAGAACAACTATAAAAGAAAAATCAACAATAATTATTTTAAATTCAAATGAATATAAACTCGGTATATTAGCTGATGAAATTTGCGAGAGTATGGATATTGATTTTGATGAAATAATCCAAAACAGATTGCAAAAGCAAGATGAAAACAAGATGATGGAATTTGTAAAAGATAATGAAATCTATCAAGTTTTAGATGTTGAAAAGTTACTCCAAGACGAGCGTCTTACAATCGCATAGTCCTTTTTTTGAAGCTATAAGGATTGGAATAATTTTATTATAATTCGTATTCATTTCTTTTAGGGTTTCGATTGTCATATTTATATCTTTTAAATAGTTAAATTTAAAATATTTTTCATACCTTTTAAGATAAACTTTTACAATAAAATCAATGTCTTTAGTTTTAGATAGATTAATCATATCGGACAAAAGTTTAGTGTGTTTTTGAAGCAGGTTTTGCGCGTTTTTTGTGTATTCTTTTTTGTTTTCAAGTTCTTTTATAATTTTTTCATTTTTTGAAATAAATTCTTCAACAATTTTATGGTAATCATCTAATTGTTCATATAATTTTTCAACTTTAGATAAAATATAGTTTTTATCAATATTTGCGCTGTAATTATCAAGATTTAATTTTTCAATTGGTTTAAGATTTTCAATAATATCTTTTAAATTCATATTTTCAAAACCGTTTATTTGAGCTCCTCCTTTTGAGCAATTTATTAGCTTTATATTCGGATTTTGATTTTTTATTTCTTTTGCAATTTCTTCAAAATATTTTATAAAAATGGCATAATCTGTTTTACTTGGTATATATTTGCCATCTTGAGAGATAACCGTGGTTATATTTTTGTTTAATGAATTTAA
>CALUZF010000090.1 GCA_944325165.1 Candidatus Gastranaerophilales bacterium | reverse complement strand
TTGATTTGTAATTCAAGGGCTCTATCTTCTTCTTGGATTTTTTCTGTTTCTTTGTTTAGTTTTTCAACTTCTCTTTCATATAACATTTTTTCATATTCATAATCATTCATTGCTTCTTGGTATAAAGTTTCATCTTCAACAGAAGTTGTTGAGATTGAATATGTGCTTCCAACCATTTCTGGAAGATCCTCGGAGCTTATTATTTGAATTGATGACAACCTTCCGCTATTTTCTTGTGTTAGTGTGGCTTTTGCGGTTGCGGTATTTGTTTTCTTTTGTGAGCCTTGATAATCAAATGTATAATTTCCATAATATACATTTTTGCCTTCAATTGTTTCAAAAGCTGTTGAATCAAGGTCATTTTCAGATGTATAATATGCAACGCCATTTTTCATATACATATAGAATGTTCCGCTTGTTAAGCCTTGAGCTTTCATAATCGTACTTAAGCCTTGATATTGTTCATAATTTTTATCAATTTTTGTAATAGTTGACTTTTCTGGGTCATTTTCATCATAAATATATGATTCTAAACCCATTTGAAAGCATAGATATGAATATCCACTATTGCCTTTTGTTGCTGTTATTACACTATCTTTTGCAGTGTAAGAATAAGCTTTTGCAATTTCTTCATTCCAGCTTAATACAACGTCATAATATCCTTCATATTCTCCGGAAGTTATTTTTGTAAAACTGTCAATTTGATAATCTTGATAAGTAGAATCTACAGTATAAGTAGTTTTTAAATAATCAGTAACAGCAGGTGGAGTTGGTACATCTAAACTGTTGTATTTACCATATAACCCCATTATTTCGTTAGAAAGCGCTGTTCTTTGTTGGTTTATCTGTTGAACTTGATACTCAATATTGCTCTTTCTTGCGGTTAAGCCAAGAAAACGAGCTTGACTTGCTGCTAATCCCATATTGTCACCCTTCCTTCGTATTTATATTTTTATATACGACATTCGAATGATAATTCTTTAGTATTACTTCTTTTTCTGTAACATTTGTTAACATTTCACAATAACCACGCTATAATATAATTGTGTATTAATGTTTTATAAGGAAAAGTCAAATTGCCGTATTCATTAATAGATAATCATACCCATGGAGCCTTTGGAATTAATTATAATGAGGCAAATTATGATGAAATAAAATTTGTTTTAGCTGAGTTATATAAAAGAAATATTAAAGGAATTTGCCCTACTTTGGTGGGTGATGAAGATGATAAGATATATAATCAATTAAAAATATTTAAAAAAATACGAAGTGAACAATTAAAAAATATTAATTCTGAAGCATTAGTTTTGGGGGTTCATCTTGAAGGGACGTTTTTAAGTCCTAATAAATCGGGCATTCAAGATAAAAAAGTTTTTAAAAAACCAACAGTGGAAAATTTTAAAACATTGGTATCTGATTGCGAAGATATTATAAAAATAGTAACGATAGCTCCTGAAGAGGATATCGATTTAATCGACTATTTGAATAAAAAAAATATAAAAACCCAAGCAGGGCACACAACAGGGGATAATTTAAAAAAATGTGTTGCAACTACGCATCATTTTAACGCTATGAATTCAATTCATCATAGAGATAAATCCATCGCTCTTGAGGCTTTGATTAGAGATGATATTTACTGCGAGCTAATTCCTGATTTAATTCATACAAATCTTGATATTTTAAAATTAATTTTGAAAGTTAAACCAAAAGATAAGATAATGTTTATTAGCGATAGTTTACCATCTGCCAATTATGATAAGGATATAATTTTTTGTAACAAAAAAATTAATTGCTTTGGAAAAGATGAAAATGGTACTTTAGCCGGTTCAAATAAGACTTTAGATGTGATATGTAATAATTTAATAGAAAATAAAATATTAGCTATGGAAGATATAATCCAAATGGGATTTAAAAATCAGATAAAATATCTTAATTTATCAAAAGAAGAAATCGATATTTTAAATAGTTGAAAATTATGCTAGACTAATTTTAAAATTAATTATATAGAGAAGGTAAAAAATGAAAAAAAATATTATATTAGCATTATTAATAGTATTACTTGGCGGTTTTTATACAATTAATTCAAATAATTTTACTGCTATTGTCCAAGCAGCTCAAACCCAAGCGGTAAAACCAATTAGCACAACATCATTAGCAATAGTTGCTAATCCTAATAAATATCTTAATAAAACCGTTAAAATGCAAGCAACTTTTGATAAATTTTCAACTTTAGGACTTGATTATGATAAGGCACTTAGAAAAAGCAGTGATTATATCGGTATATTAATTCAAAGGGATGATGTTTCTGACCATAATATTCCATTATCAGAAATGAAATTATTTATGAAAAAAGAAATGGCTGAAAAATTTATTGATTTAGATACAGGAGATAAAGTTGAAATCACAGCTAAGGAGTTTTCAACTGCACTAGGTGATCCTTGGCTTGATATTGAAAAATTAACAATAATTCAAAAAGTAAAAAAAACGAATTAGTAAAATTAGAGTTGGAAGATGAGCGAGAATAAAAAATATCTAACAATACATGGACATTTTTATCAACCACCCAGAGAAAACCCTTGGATAGAAGAAATTGAGCTCCAAGATAGTGCTCTACCTAATCATGATTGGAATGAAAAAATTTGCTGGCAATGTTATAGCCCAAATAGTGTTTCAAGAATTGTGGACGGCGAAAATTCAATAATTGAAATATCAAATAATTATGAATATATGAGCTATAATTTTGGTCCTACATTATTAAGTTGGATGGAAAAACACAACCCTTCGGCTTATAAAAGAATAATTGAAGCCGATATTGCATCTCGTGAGTTGTATAATGGGCATGGTTGCGCTATTGCACAGGTTTATAACCATATTATTATGCCTTTAGCTAATCAAAATGATAAAATTACACAAGTTTTGTGGGGATTAAGGGACTTTCAGAAAAGATTTGGAAGAAATTCTGAAGGTATTTGGCTTGCAGAAACCGCAGTAGATGCTCAAACTTTGGAAGTTTTAATTGATTGTGGTATAAAATTTACAATTTTATCTCCTCATCAAGCAAAATGTATAAATAAAATTGGCGAACATAATTGGCAGGATGTTTCTTGGGGGACGATTGACCCGTCTCGAGCATATAGATATTTTGTTGAAGGAACAAATAAAGAAAAATATATCGATTTATTTTTCTATGATGGTTCAATTTCTAAATCTGTTGCGTTTGATAATTTGTTGCAAGACGGCAAAAAGTTTGCATACAGATTGAATGACGGGTATGTTGAATCAAGAAACCATAGTCAAATTGTAAATATTGCAACAGATGGCGAAAGTTACGGTCATCATACAAAATTTGGAGATATGGCATTAGCTTATGTTTTAAGAGTTGGTGCTAAAGAATTGGGATTTGAAATTACAAATTATGCTTGTTTTTTAGAAAAACATCCGCCTGAATTTGAAGTTGATATTAAACCCGTCAGCTCTTGGAGTTGTGCTCATGGTGTGGGTCGTTGGATGGATGATTGCGGATGTTCTACAGGAGCATTGCCTCATTGGAATCAAAAATGGAGAAAACCTCTAAGACAAGCGCTTGATTATCTAAGAGATGAATTAATCAATCTTTGCTCTGCGCAAGGAACAAAGTATTACAAGGATTTTTGGCAAGCAAGAAATGGCTATATTGATGTTATTTTAGATAGAAACAAAGAATCTTTGGATGAGTTTTTCAATAAGTACGCAAAGAAAACTCTTAATGAATCAGATAGAATTAAAGCTGTTAAATTGATGGAAATTCAACGCTTTAGCCAATTAATGTATACAAGCTGTGGTTGGTTTTTTGCGGATATTTCTGGAATTGAAACAACTCAGATATTGAAATATGCATATCGAGCAATGGAGCTTGCAAGCGAATTTACTAACACAAACTATGAAAGAACTTTTCTTTCTATATTGCAAAAGGCAAAAAGTAATATTCAAGAATTTGGAAATGGCAGAGATATATTTAATCGCTGGGTGAAGCCTGCTGCAATCGGTGTAGAAAAAATTACTGCTCAATATGCGATAGAGTCATCTTTTGAAAATGAAACAGATAAAAAAGAATCAGATTTATATTGTTATAAAGTTAAAAGAAATAACATAAAAAAATATGTAAATCTGGATAATATATTGTCTTTTGGAAAAATTGACGTAACTTCAAATGTTACTTTTGAGAAAAAAGAAATGTCTTATGCAATTTTACAAACACAAAATTATGATTTTTATTGTGCCGTAAAAGAATTTAAATGTGCCGAAGATTATAGTCTTGAAGCAAAGGAAATTTCAAAAACATTCAAAAAAGATGGTATTGTTGAAACTCTTCAAACTATTGAATTGTATTATGGTTCAAAATTCTATTCCCTAAAAGATATTCCAATCGATAGAAGAAAAACAATTCTTGAAAATATGATTCAAAATAAGCTTCAAAAAGCTGCTCAAACATATCAAGATATGTATGAAAGTTTATTAAATCCGATAAGCCACTTGAATGATTTAGGTATGGATATTCCAGAAGGCTTTAGAGTTTGTGCTAAGTATACGCTTTTGGCTGATTTGGATGAAGAATTGAATAAAATTAAAAAATATAATGATGAAAATTCAATTGAGAGATTGCTTTCAATTAAGCAATTAGCTGATAAATTTAAAATTAAATTAAATACGCCAAGAATAAGAACGCTTTTATCCGGCAGACTTACTAAGTTAATTACCTCTTTATTTATTGATATGTCAATTGATAGCACTAAAGAATTGATTGATTTCTTTGAATTGCTTGAAAAATTGAATATAGAAACAGAAATATCAACTGCTCAAAATACTTTCTATGAAATGTTTTGCTCTAACTTTGAAAGATTTTTTGAAAAAGCAAGTTCAAAATTTAAAGGTGACACAAGAGAATTAATGCTAAACCTTTTAGAAATAGGAAGAAAATTAAATATAAATGTTAATTTTTACAAGAATAAAATAGATATTCTTACAGGTAAGGTTTAATTATTCATATCTCTTGCTAAAACAGGTATTTCATCAATTACAAATAGTTGATGTGTTTTTATATTATTAATATAATCCATAGCAAACATAGCGCAAATTATTGCTTCTAGGGCTGAAGCAGGCAACATATTTTCAGGCATTTCATCAAAGCCGTATTTTAATTTAAGGGACGTTTGAAGGTTTTTGCAGTCTATGCTTGTTCTTGATAGATAATGAGGGCAAATATTATACGATTGTCTTAGTTGATTTATATCGGCTCTTATGATTTTTATATTTTTTTCTTTTAATTTTTTAAATGTTTCGCAACATCTTTTTGAAATTCGATTAGTCCAATCGTTTCGATTGATTTTAAAATAATCCCCTAATGCCTTATAGTTTTTTGAATGTATTCTCCATTTGCCTTCCAAAAGTTTGTTATCATAAGGAACAGATACGCAAATTGCGCTTTGCGGGATGTATGGCGAGTTTTCAAAAAAATAATCTATATCTTGTGCAAAATAGAATTTGTCTATCAGAATAATGTTTGAATTTCTGTCTAAAACACAAATTGAACTATCATAGCTGGATGAATTTGATAGTGATAATCCAATAAAATAATTTTCTTTACTTGACAGGCTTTGCATAATTAAGAGTATAATTAAACTATCAAGTTTTTTCAAGGAATTAATTTTGAGAGATGTTTTATTTAATCAAATTTTAAATAGATTTTATGCAAAAGGTAAATTTAAATTTTATTTTTTGATTTTTTTATCTTTTATTGCTGGTCTTTTTGAGTATATGGGTTTGATTTTAATCTTTCAATTTGTGTTGTTTTTGATTAATCCAAATACTAAGTATTGCAGTGATATTATTTTATTTTTTAATAATAATTTTAATATCTATGATTTTAATAAAATAAGCTTAATGTTGGGTTTATCGGTTGTTTCGATATATGTTTTTAAAAATATTTATATGCTCATTTTTACAGCTTTTAATAATAAAATTTTGCAGGATTTATCTTCTGAAATTACCCTAAAAACCCTTAAGAATATTCTTTTTCAAGATTTTTTGGTTGTGAAATCAATAAATAGTGAAGATAAATTAAATCTAATTTCTAAAATTACAATTGTTGTTTGGCAGTATTGTTATAAATATATTAATTTGATAATTAATCTGATAATTGCATTTTTATTATTGGTTTATTTGTTTATAAAATTCTTAATTCCTGCGCTATGTGCAACTTTATTTATAGTTGTTTTGGCATTTGTTGAATATAAATATTTAAAGACCCATTCAAAATATCAAAATGAAAATTTTTCAAATTGTTTTAATGAGATAAATTCGCTTTTTATAAAAATAATTACTTCTTTTAAGGAAATAAAATTAAATAATCAGCAGGAATATTTTATTAACAAAGCTAAAGAAAGATTTGTTGATTATTCAAAATTGAATGTGGATAGAAATTTTTGTGATGTTTTTCATATATATTTTACTGAAATTTCTGTTATGCTTGCTTTTGCTCTTGTGTTGGGAGTTTTATTTTATACAACAAATTTTGATAATCAGCTTTTAATGACAAGTATTTGCTCAATTTGCGTTATTATACTTCGTCTTACTCCTTTGATAAATAGAGCTCAAAGTTGTCTTTATTCAATAAATGCGAATAGAAAAGTTGCGCAAGAATTATTGGAATTTGATAATAAATTCACTAAAAATTGCAATTATTCAATGATTTATGAAAAACTTCCTTTTAATAGAGATATAGAGTTAAAAAATGTTGATTTTTCTTATGATAAAAATCTTGGATTGCAGAATATTAATTTGAAAATAAACAAGGGAGATTTTATAGGTATTATTGGTAAAT
>CALUZF010000089.1 GCA_944325165.1 Candidatus Gastranaerophilales bacterium | reverse complement strand
GAAGAAGTAGAAGAGCAAGCAACCAAAGAAGCAAGCGAAGCTTTGCAAGATGAAATTGTTCAGCAAACAGTCGAAGAAGTAGAAGAACAAGCAACCAAAGAAGCTGCGCAAAAAGAATTACTATCAACACTTGATCTTGAAGAATTAAATTTATCTCAAGAATCATTAGACGAAGCTCTTGATAGCGCTTATTATTTAGCTGATTTATATGACGAATGTAGCTCTAAGGCGACTAGTGATATAAAAGAGATTTTTGGTCAATTAAAATCTGTTCAAGAAGTAAGCGGAAGACCAAAAAGCTTTGAATCTACATTTAAAAAGATAGTAAATAAATTTAAAGATGGTAAAATTCTATCTTTAGATGTAGATACAGCTTATGAAGCCGTTAGTGACGCTCTTGGTACAAGAGTACAGATGAAAAGCATTGGAGTAAATGAAGCAAAAGAAGTTATTGAAGAGGCTTTTAGCGATACTGATGTAACTTATGAACAATTTATAGCTTATATGAGTAATGATAAAGTCTCTTATTCTAAAGAAATCATTGATGTTATAAAAGAGCGTTCAAATTATGTTATAGATGAGCTTAAAGCAATTCAAAATAACGAAGTTTATGAAGCTTTGCTTAATGCAATAAAAAATAATGAAATTACAATAACAGAATTTAATAACTATGGTGATGGTGAAATTTCTTATTTTACAAATAACCAACTTGCTGCAATTTCAAAAGCTTACTATGAAGCAACGGGCGAAAAGCTTAAAATAGTTACACAAGCACAAAATAGTGAAATTGGCTTAATTGACGAATTTATGTCCGGAGAAACACAATATGCAATTATTAATAATGAAAAAGCTATTAAATCTTCCGGTTATGGCTCAGCTCAGATGAATGTTCTTCATGAATTGCCGGATGGTTCTATAGGTTGTGGCGAATTGCAGATTAGAGGTACAGAATTAAATACAGTTGCTGATGTCGAGCATATTCCTTATGATATAAGAACAGGAAAAATAAGCCAATATGATTCAAAATATTCTTCTGTTTATAAAGTGGTAAAAAGTTTATCGGACGATGCTTATGAAGAGTATAACAAATATTTAACACAAGTATATGAATACACAAGACTTAGCGAGCTTGGTTTATTGCCAAGCGGTGATGAGATATCCGATTTAATTATGAAAGAACCCAAAATACAAGATTTTATGTCTGAATTTGGACTTAGCGATGAAGAATTGTATAAATTAAGCATAGAAGGACTTAGCGAATTAAAAAAAAGCTAAATAGTGTGATACAATTAAAAAGGGTAAAGGTATGAATGTAAATAACGATAAGCAAAACTATTCAATGAATTTTAAATCACTTACAAAAGAGCAGATAATGCAACTACCACAAGAAGAACGAATTAAAAATATGGTAATAAGGGCAAAAGAGGCTATTTATGAATATAGCTTGAGAGGTTTGCCTGAAAATGGTAAATTTAAAAACTATTCTATTGCTTTTAATATCCCTTGTACAAATAATCTTGGCAGATTAGAAATAGGGTATGACTCGCAAGATCCTACAAATAAAAGATATATGTCTATTGGAGTTCATCATAAAAATTCTGATAGAATGGAATTTGATTTGGTTATGATTGGAACAAAACAAGAAATTTTAGATAGATTAAAATCTAAGGATGATGTTGAAGAATTGGCTCAAGTTGTTAAGGAATTATCTGATAGAACGGATGAATATTATTCTAATTTGTAATTATAGCCTAATTGTCTAATTTTTATTTTTTAACTCTCGTGCAAAAATCTAAAAAGATTTTAAAAGGGAGGAAATATGACACATTTATCTGAATTGTACAAATGCAGAGTTTGCGAAAATGTTGTAGAAGTTGTACATCAAGGGGTGGGAACTTTAGTTTGTTGCGATGAGAGCATGTTGCTTTTAGAAGAACATCAAGCAAATATTGATGATGCTCATTATGCGCACATTGAACATTTGGATGAAATAACAAAAAAAATACATTTTACTCATCCAATGACAAAAGAACATTATCTTGAATTTATTGAAGTTGTATCAAACGATGGCAAATATATTAAAAGAAAACATTTGAAAATTGATGAAAAACCAGAGCTAACTTTTAAATGTGAATGTAAAGAAGGGTTTTATGTAAGAGTATATTGCAATATTCATGGATTGATGGTGACAAAATAATGGATACAAAATTACTTCAAGCTTTTAATAAGCAAATAAACCATGAATTTTACAGCGCATATCTTTATTTTGCAATGTCAACTTATTTTAGCGAGATTTCTATGCAAGGTTTTTGCGATTTTATGAGACATAAAACATCGCAAAAATTAGATTGTGCTCAAAAAATTTATGAATATTTAATTTTAAGAGATGAAAAACTTGTTTTTTCTAAAATAGAAGAACCATCAGTTGATTGGATAAATGTTTCTGATGTTTTTACAACTGCATTATCTCATGAAGAATTTATGCTAACTCAAATTAAAGAATTATATTCGGTTGCAAAAGAAGCAGATGATATAGCAGCTATGGAATATATTTCCTCTAAATTGGATGAACAAATAAGATGTGTAGGGCATTTTAGAAAATTAATTTTTAGAATTAAAAACGCAAATGTAATCAGCGCAAATATTGAACATCTTGATAGTGTAATTAATTCACTTTAGTTTGTATTCTTTGCAAAAACCGCAAATCGAACATTTTTCGCATTGTGGTTTTTGCACTTTGCAGATATTTTGTCCATGGGTTACTAAAAGCGTATTAAAATCAATCCAATATTTTTTAGGCAATATTTTCCTTAACTTCATCTCTGTTTCATCGGGGGTTTTGGTTTTAACATAACCTAAACGATTAGTAATTCTATGAACATGAACATCAACGCATATTGCAGGTATGTTGAAACCTTTTGCTAAAACTAAATTTGCTGTTTTTCTTCCGACACCTTTGAATTTTGTTAATTCTTCAATAGTATTTGGAACTTTTGAATTATATTTTTCAACAATTTCACGAGATAAATCTATAATTTGTTTAGCTTTATTTTGATAAAATCCAACAGGATAGATAGCTTCTTGCAAGGTTTTTAAGTCAATTTTTGAAAAATCTTGAGGAGTTGAGCCTAATTCAAGCATTCTTTTGGTTGATTTAATTGTAATTTTATCGTTAGTCCTAAGAGATAAAATGCAGCAAATAAGAACCAAATAAGGGTCTTTAACATTCTCCATAAAATCAACAAATTCGCTATGTTGAACCCTACCTTCAAGATAATCGTTTTTTAAATTTAAGACAATATTATCAATATCCATGATAAAATAATGATAAGGAGAAAAAAGTAAAATGGCAACAATAGAAGAAATTACAGATAATAATTTTAATCAAAATGTAATAGAAAAAAAGGGCGTCATCGTGGTTGATTTTTGGGCGCAATGGTGCGGTCCATGCCGAAAAATGACACCTTTATTAGAGCAAATTCAAGTTGAATTTAAAGATGATATAAAAATCTATAAAATTGACGCTGATAAAAATATTAATTCAGCAAAAGAATATGGGATTTCATCTCTGCCAAGCGTTTTAATATTTAAAGACGGTGAATTAAAAGAAATAATGGTAGGTTTAATGCAAAAAAGCGCCATTGTTTCTAATATTAAAAAATATTTGGCTTAATCAAAAGTAATTTGTTTTGTGTTATATTTTTCAATTAAATCAGAGTATCCGCCAATATTTTTTCCATCAATTATAATTTGAGGAAAAGTAGCTAATGATGGAAGGTTATATTTTTCTGTCAATTTTAAGCGCATTTCATCTTCGTTATCATCGCAAGGAATTTCTTTATATTTAATATCGTGTTCATTTAAAAAGAATTTTGCTTTTTGACAATATGGACAATAATCAAGTGTGTAAATTTCAATGTTTTTAGACATATTTTCTCCTTTTTTAAGAATTTTAGCCTAAAAAGAAATGTTTTTAATTGCCCGATAATATAGGGTTATATTATTCTTTAATTCTGTTTAAAACTTGCTCGGCTTGTTGTTTTTCTTCTTTAGGGATATCAAGTTTAATATAATCTTCAAAATATTCAACAGCTGAAATCTTATCGTTTCTTCCAAGAAATAAAATTCCAAGTTTTTTATATGGAAGCGCGAATTTTTCATTGAGCATTGTTGCTTTTAAATATGCACCTATTGCTTTATCTATTTGATTATCAGCTTGATATGCTTCACCTAACATATAATAAAGTAAATGATTTCTTGTATTTTGAGTAACTAATTCTAAGTTAGATATGGCGCTTGAATAATTTCCAAGCTCCATAAATATTCTTGCTAATTCATAGTTGTATTCAACATTATCCGGTTCTTCATCGGTTGCAATTTGAAGCATCTCAAGAGCATCGTCGTATCTGCAATCTTGAATAAGCTCTCTTATGTAATCTATTCTTGATATATTTTCTTCCATATCTTTATTATTACATAAAATTATTTTTTATAACAAATTATGTTTCAAGAACATAAATCGCACATAGTCCTCTTGTTATTTGTTCTTCGGTAAATCCGTTTGTAAATCCGTCAACCATGTATGATTTATAATAATTTTCTATATTTGGGTCGTTTACAATATATTTTCCATCTTCTGTTTTGCCTGCGATTACAATAAAATGTCCTCCTTCGGTAAACAAAGAACTGCTATTCATTCTTGCAATTACAGGTTTTCCCGCTTCAAGTGCTGCATCTAGATTTGTTTTTCCGTCTTCATTTAATTCTTGGCAAGCAACACCCCAGCCTTCATAAGTTGTTAAATTTAGTCCTAAACTTTTGATACCTGCATGCATTGCAGACGCCGGGTTATCACCTCTATAACCGTTTGTAAGCATATCGGGGGTTATTTCTTCGCCTGTTAAATATGAAGCAATCATTGCAAGGCTTGTAATTCCACAGCCCGAGCTTCTTATTGTTCCTCTTGCAAAGGGTTGTGTGTATACTGTTTGAAAATATTGAGGAACATCAGAGCGATTGTTAAAATCTTCATAATCGTATAATTCATATAATTGTTGATAAAATTTTAGCGTTTGTTCATCTTCAATGCTATCAAGAAATTCTTCGAGAGTTAAATCGTTTTTAGTTTCTTTTCCTTGTTCTAAAATATTGATTTTTTCAAGCGATAATTTGATTTTTGTGTTCGGATTTGTTTCTTGTGTTTCATTTTGTGCTTCTTCAAGTGCATCTAAAATTTCACTGTCAGAGTTATTTTCTACTGTATTTGTTTGAGTTTCAGCTGTTGAGCTATTATTAGAGTTTTGTTGTTTTAGTATCTCAAAAATATCAATTTTTTCTACATCAATTTTTATTTTTGGAATCTGATAAATTTGATTTGAAGTATTTGTATTTTGATTAACGCTAATATTATTTTGACCCATATTTTGCCTTCCTTAGTATTTCTATCGGCAAAAAATATATTTTCTTGAAAAATTTTTGGGTTTTTTATCGAATTGTAAAGAAAATTAAAATCCTATTGGGTCATTTCTAAAACATAAGCGCCGTCGCGCTAATGTTTTAGCGCATTCCCTTTGTCGAGTCTCCATTGCATAATAAAAGACACCCTTTCTTGGGTGTCTTATATGGAGCGGGATTTAGCTCTTGGCGAATTTATGAACTATTAAAATACAATATTATGATAAGTTGTATTCTGTGATATTTTTGGATTATTTTAACCTTGTTTTTAAAAAATAAAATAATTATAATTATTCTATGAAAAAAATTATTGTAGTTATTTTAATATTACTTTTTTCTTTGAGTGTATTTATTAGTTATGACAAGCATTTTAAATATTATCTTGGTAAAGAATATAAAAATGAAATTACACTTTTGCTTGAAAATGAAATTCCAAAAAGCATGAAAGAAGTAGATGGGCTTTTTAAAAAAATTGAAAATGAGAAAGATGTTTATGATAAACAGCTAATGATTGAGATGGGTTGTGATGAGATAGTTTTTGATTTGTTTATGAAAATTAAAATGGTAACTCAAAAATATGTAAATATAGAAAAATCCTTAGAACCAAATGACGATGTTGGTCAGCTTATTATAACTTTAAAACCTTATTTGAGTAAAAATAAGATAGATACAACTAATCTTGATAAATTTCTGATAAACACCGACAAAGAGAGTCTAAGGATTAAAAAATTGTTTGGTGAATTCAGTTATTTGAATTAGTCAAATTTAATGTAATTTCTTGGGTTGACAGCATGCCCATTTTCTCTGATTGTAATGTGCAAATGAGGTCCTGTTGAGATTCCTGTGTTTCCCGATTTGGCAATAACTTGACCCTGACTTACTTTATCCCCAACTTTAACTTCGCATTTACTTAAATGTCCGTATTCGCTAACAACGCGTTTACTGTTAATTGTGCCATGGTCGATAAACACTGCTATACTATATCCTTTAGATTCTCCAGCCTTAATAACAGTTCCGGATGTTACTGTTTTAATTGGTGTGCCTATCGGAATTGCAATATCCATTCCACTATGGTTGTTGCTTGCTCCACTTGTTGGTTGTTTTCTTAACCCAAATTCTCCGCTAATTTTTCCTTGTGCAGGTTTATAAAAATGCGACGTGTTTTGGCTGATTTTGTTTTCTTTTAAACCATATTCTTTAATTTTTTTCTCTAACTTTTCATTATCTGCATATAATATGTCTGCAGGTGTTGCTTTATCTTTTAAAATATCTAGTAATTCATTTTTTCTTTTTTGTTTTGTTGTTTGTAATTCCTTTTGTTTGTTTGATTTTTCAAATAAAATTTCTTTATTTGTTTTGTTAGTTACTCCTCCATTCTTAAATGTAAATTTACCGTCGTCATCTCTTGGGTG
>CALUZF010000088.1 GCA_944325165.1 Candidatus Gastranaerophilales bacterium | reverse complement strand
GCTAAAATATTAAGTAAAGTTAAAATTACTGAAAAATTATTGCAAAATTTTATTTATCAGATACCATAAATAATGCGCCTTGAATTAAGGCATAAAAAAAACCGAATTTGATATGGTTTCAAAGACGGTTATATAATGAGTCTTGTATCGTTAGTAAATCTTAAAGCCCAATTTTAGGGCTTTTTTTTTATGCTTGTACAAACAGCATTTATTAAAATTATACATTATTTCATATTTATTTAAATACATCTTTTAGATTATTTATCATCTTCAGAGGCTATTTTTATAGTGTCAAAGCCGATTTCATGCCATATTTTATAGCCACCGCATAATGTCATGACAGGATATCCTTTAGAAGCAATTATATGGGCTGCATAGAGCGCTTTTTTACAATAAGGGCAATAACTATAGACAATATTTACCTTATCTTTATCAAACATAACAAGGTGTTCTTCGATGCTATCTAAAGGAACATGTATAGCAAAAGGAATATGACCGTCAATATAATCGTCATATTTTCTTACATCAACGATGTTAAAACTTTCTATATCATTTTTAATAAACTCTTCAAGTTCTCTTGGGCCAACTTCAAAAGATATCTTTTCAAGAAAAAATTCTTTAGCCTTATTTGAATCAAAAGTATAATTTTTATTTTTCATTTTTCCTCCTAAAATTTACATCTATTCGATTGGTAATCATAATATACTGTTAATTAAATCTATTCGATAGGTATTGATAAAATTCTAAACAATACCTTCTCTGATAGCCTTAACTGCAGCTTGCGTTCTATCATCAACAACAAGTTTTTGAATAATATTACATACATGTGCTTTTGAAGTATGTTCGGAAATATGCAATTCATTTGCTATTTGCAAATTTGATTTGCCATCAACAACGAGCTTTAAAACCTCGTATTCTCTTGCAGTCAAATTTGCATGGGTTGATTTAAAATTAGTTCTTGAAACTTGAGTAGTGGGAACAACATTTGGATTTAATTCTCTTAAAATTTGAACAACTTTTTTATCAATCCACATTGCACCATTTGAGATTGATTTCACAATCATATCCAAAAATTCTGCATTAATATCTTTTAAAATATAGCCATAAATTCCCATTTTCATTGCTTTATTTATAACATGTTCATTTATATGAGAAGTTAAAATTACAAATTTAACATTAGGCTTTTGCGAAGCAACTTTTTCAATCAAATCTAAACCATTGATATCGCCAAGCTCTAAATCTAATAAAACAACATCGGGATTTTGCGCAAGAATTTTTGAGACACCTTCTTTTCCATTTGATGCTTCTGCAACAACGCACACACCATTAGAATTTTCAAAAAGTGATTTTATGCCACATCTAAATAATTTATGATCATCAACTAACATCAATCTTACAGTTTGTTGCGGTTTATTTATCGATACACTATTTTCCATATTAAACTCCTTTAATAACTTTTATAAATTATCAGTTAATATTTTGCATTTCATTAGGATATTTTTTAAAATAGAGTATATTATTACAGCGATTTAAACTTGAAATATGATTTATAAAAAGATTTAGATAATACTAAATTACCATTCAAGATATTTAAGCCCCTGTTTACATAATATACATTATCACTACCTATCGATTAATATTAAATACGATTTAAAACACCAATAAAAGCGCATTTTTTACATTTAATAAAACATGGTCTATAATCAAAATATGAAAGATGAATTAAAATATGACGTTGTAATTATAGGAGGTGGCACATCTGGTTGTGCTTGTGCGTATAATTGTGCCAAAAAAGGACTAAAAACTCTCTTAATTGAAAAAAATAATTTTTTAGGCGGATTGATGACAGCAGGTTTAGTTATTCCTGTTATGAAATCTTCAATCGAAGATATAAATTGTGATTATTATAATAAATTAATTGATACTGCTAAAAAATATAGTGCGCAAATTACATACAAAGATAAAAATGACGGTTGGTTAAATCCAGAACTTTTAAAAATAGTTTTAGAGGATGTTTTAAATTTTGATAATTTAGAAATTTTATTTGAAACAACAGTCAGTGAAGTCAAAAAAAATAGTGACCATATAAAATCATTGGTTTTAAATTCTGGATTATTATCAGTACCAATCGAAGCGAAACATTTTATAGACGCAACAGGTTCTGCTGAATTTTCAATTCAATGCGGTTGCGAATTATTGCACGATAACGATATGCTACAACAAAATTCTTTAAGATTTATTTTGGGAAATGTAAATATTGAGGAATTTTGTCATTTTATAGTACAAGTTGATTCAAATGAGGATATTACCAATACCTATCGAAACGAAAGAGATACTAACAACAAACTTCATTTTACAACTGCTTGCACTTGGGATTCAAATAAAACATGGGCTTTAGATAAATATCTTATAAAAGGTGTCGAAGATGGAATATTGAAAGACACTGATAGAGCCTATTTTCAACTGTTTTCAGTAGCAGGCGGTGATAATCAAGTAGCGTTCAATTGCCCTAGAATAAATAATTACAAAAATAATCCCTTTATGTATTCAAGAGAATTAATAAACGCTAAAAGAGCAATATGGAGGCTTTACAACTTTGTAAAAAGGTATTTTCCGGGGTTTCAAAATGCAATTATAACCAATATTGCAACACAAACAGGTATTAGAGAGCAAAATAGGGTAAAAACCAAGTATATATTTAAAAAAGACGACATGATAACATCAAAATCATTTGATAATCCTGTACTTAAAGCAAATTATTCAATAGATATTCATTCTGATAAAAAAGATGGCTCAATTTTGCAAAAAACAAACTCTTATGAATTGCCGATTGAATCGTTAATTAGCGCAGATTTTGAAAATTTATATGTTATAGGAAAAATACTTGGTGCTGAATTTGAGGCTCAAAGTGCATTGCGTGTCCAAAAAAGCTGTATGTCAATGGGTGAAGCAATAGCAAAATACATAGCAAAAAATAAAATTTAGATGTTTTGTACCAATGCAAGAATACAATAACATAGGATTTTTTTATGCAAATAGCTTCAATTAACAACTTTAAAACATATAATCTAAATTTTGGTGGCAGCTTTAAAATCTCTGATTTAAATGCTTTAATAGATGATTATGATGAAACTGAAATCACTCAAGAAGAAGAAACAATTAAAACATCTAAAACAGATGTAAAACGTTCATTTTCAATATTGAGGCAAACTGTTGATTTAGATGATGAAGGCACAAAAACTTATATTACATATAGCGCAACAAATCAATCAGAGGTTAATAATAAACTTTCAGATGCAATGCTAGGAATCTGTAAAAAAAATGGTGTAAATCCTCAAAAAGACTTGTTTATGATAAGCGGGCTTGATGATGTTAATAGAAGATATATTCTTTTTAATTCATTTTATAAAGATGAGCAAACAAATGATGACTGTGTACAGATGTTTTACTTGCTATCTCAAGATGAGTTATTAACTAATCTTCAAAAAAAAGTTGTAAAAATATTTAATGACCCCAAAAATAAGCATTTTTTATCTACTTGCACATCTGATAATCCTTTAAGAAATTTATCAAGATACGGAAGCAATATCCATGAGCCATTTAATAGTGCAATTGATAATTTAGAAGCAATTTCAAGAGATTTTAGTGACCAAAATTATTATGATGAAAATTTAAATGTTTCACCTGTAATTTACACTGCTGATGGAAAATATACTAAATATAGAACAATTTATTTAAGAAAATAATTATTTTCCAATACAGAAATTATCAAAAATATTATCTAAAATCTTATCTGTTAAGACTTCTCCAACTATTTCATCAAGGGCAAGTATTGAATTTTTTAAATCCATTGCATATAAATCTGCTTCATCGCAAAATTCAGCAGTTTTTATGACATTATTTAGAGCTTCTTTTGCTCTTAATAGGCAAGTTTGCTGACGTTTATTAGTTGTATAGTTACTATCTTGAGGAATAAGATTTTTAATTATTTCAGAAATACTATCCTTTAAGATATTTATGCCAAAACCTGTTTTAGAGCTTATTTCAATACAATTTTCAACACTTTGATTATTTAAATCGCATTTTGTTTTAACAAATAAAATTTCTTTACCTTCCGCTCTTTTGATTAACTCAACATCAATTTCATCTTTAGAATTTTCAAATAAAAATAAAACAATTTGAGATTGATTTATTGCATCAAGTGAATTATCAATGCCGATTTTTTCAACTAAATCAGCTTTATTTTTATCTCTTATTCCAGCTGTGTCTATAAAATTAATCAAATAACCATTTAAATTAATTGTTTCTTTAATTGTGTCCCTTGTAGTGCCTTCAATTGGTGTAACGATAGCTCTTGTATAATTCAATAGCGCATTAAATAACGAGCTTTTACCCACATTAGGGCGTCCTATTAAACATGCGTTTAAACCATCCCTTATAAAATCATGGCTTTTTGAGTTAGATAGTATCTCATCAATTTGTAGAATTTTATCGTTACATATCGATACGATGTAATTTTTATCAACTTCAGCGACATCTTCTGGAAAATCAACCGATGCAATTACTTTCGAATAAATTTCAATTAAATCGTTTTTTATTTCGTTAACTTTATTTTTTAAATATCCTCCTAAATTAGAAAGTGCGTTTTGAGCTGATTTTGTACTTTTTGCTTGAATTACATCTAACACAGCTTCTGCTTGAGATAAATCAATTCTATGGTTTAAAAAAGCTCTTTTGGTGAACTCGCCCCTTTGAGCTAATCTTGCACCTTTTGACAAAATAAGCTCTAAAATAGAATTGATAATTACAGGGCTTCCATGGGTTTGAATTTCAACTACATCTTCTCCTGTATAGCTTGATGGCGAAACAAATGGCAATAAAATTACCTCATCTAAAATAGTGTCATTTTCAATAATATGACCATAATTTATCATTTTTGGCTTAATTTTTTTATCAAAAATACTTTGTGCAATATTAAATGAATTATTGCCTGAAATCCTTATCACACCGATTGCTCCGAGCGATAGAGGAGTAATTATTGCGCATATTGTATCAAAATTATTCTCCATAGGTTAAATTTTATCATGTTCATAGTAAAATAAACACATATATTTAATTTTTTGAGGAGAAAATAATGGATTTTGTAGCATTAACAATAGAAATATTGAATAAACTGTCCCATTTTGCAGGTTCATACGGCATGGCAATTATTATCTTTACCATAATAATGAGATTATGTTTGTGGCATGTTAACGTTTCACAACAACGTTCCATGAAAAATATGCAAAATTTAACTCCTAAAATGAAGATGATTCAGGAAAAATATAAAAATAACCCCGAACAAATGCAAAAGAAAATGATGGAATTTTATAAGGAAAATAACTTCAATCCAACTGCGGGTTGCCTTCCTATGTTAATTCAAATTCCTATATTCATTATGTTATATAGTGCGCTAATGAGCCCACAATTCATACAAATGGCTGGAAACACAAATTTCTTATTCATCAATAGACTTGATGCAACAATAAAATCAAATGCAGGTGTTTCTCTTGACGGCAAATTCTCTGTTGCAAGAAATGCTCAATTCCAATCGGCAAAATCAGCAACAGTATATATAAACAATGAAAAAATTGAAAATGTAAAAATTCAAAAACCGCAAAAAGCAATTGAAATTCAAGGTGAAATAGAAAAAGATAAGCCAATCGAGCTTAAAATGGCGCTTGATTGTCTAAATTTAAGTTTTTCAGAATTAAACAAAGTTCAAAAAGCCGATGTTTCTGTTATGAATATTATGACAAAAGAAACAGAAAATATCGAATTTAAACGAATGGGCGATATTTTAGTTGCTAGCGTTCCTACAATTCCTGCGCAAAATGCTATACATTATGACGTTATTGCTTTAGTAGCATTATTTGGTTTAACAATTTGGCTATCTCAAAAAGTCATGATGGCAACAACCCAAACAAAAAACCAAGACCCGCAGCAAGCGGCTATACAAAAATCTATGGGTACAATTATGCCTGTTATGATTATATTAACTTTTGTATTTATACCAATCCCTGCCGGTGCTCTATTATACCTTGTTACAAGCAATATCTTCCAAATTTTCCAAACAATAATAATAAATAAGCAACTTGAATTTGAAGAAAAGAAAAAAGAAGAAGAAAAAAATGCCCAAAATAATGTAATAGATGCTAAAGTTATTGATGCAAAAGTAATAGATAACAAAAATAATTAATTATATCCTACAAAAATTTTATTTTTTACCTATAAACTTTTAAAACCATCAAAAATATTATAAAATCAGTTAGAAAAGGTGAAAAATTTGAGTGAAAAACTAATTATAAAAGGTTTAAACCCAACAAAAGGTGAAGTTACAATAAGCGGAGCAAAAAATTCTGTATTAAAGCTTATGGCTGCTTCACTTTTGTGCAGTGATACTTGTGTTATATATAATGTTCCTAATTTATCCGATGTTGATATAATGCTTGAAGTATTAAACGAATTAGGAGCAAAAACAAAATATGATAAAAAATTAAAAAAAATTGAAATAGATTCAACAAATATCACTAGTTGTACAGCTTCTAAAGAATATGTCTCAAAAATGCGCGCAAGCTTTTGTGTATTGGGCTCTTTAATTGGCAGATTAAATGAAGCAACAGTAGCACTCCCTGGCGGATGTAAAATAGGTGAAAGGCGTGTTAATTTTCATATAAAAGGGCTTGAGGCGCTTGGTTGCGAATGCATTATTGAAGATGGTTACGTTAAAGCTAAAGCTCCAAAATTGAAAGGTTCAATTATTTGTTTTGATATACCTTCAGTTGGTGCAACAGAAAATGTTATGATGGCATCAGTTACAGCTGATGGCGTTACAATTATTCAAAATGCAGCTCAAGAACCGGAAATTGTTGATTTAGCAAATTTC
>CALUZF010000087.1 GCA_944325165.1 Candidatus Gastranaerophilales bacterium | reverse complement strand
AATTTCACTCCAAACAAAGAATGTGAAATTTCAAAAGTAAAACAAGAAGAAATTGAAACTTTTATCAATCAAGATAAAGAAACTTTTATATTGGGAACAAACGTTAAAAATTCATGCGGTTTTAATATCCAATATGATTTCTTTAACAAAAATGCTGTAATTTTAGCGGATAAGATTGAAAATGCTAACAGTATTACTTTTAACTTAGCAAAAAAACTTTCTCAAAAGAAAAATGTAATAATTATAGATACAACAGGCGTTTTAGAATATGAAGGCGCAAAGAAAATTCTTGCCGGTAAGAATTTCAAAATGCCTCTTGATTATTCTACTATTGATCATGTATTTAACAGATGTTTATATGATGCAAGCCTTGAATTTCAAGCTATAGGCGGAGAAATCATCAATGAAATTAAAAAGTTTGCAAAAAAACAAGAACAAGGTTTCATTCCTTTTAATTTATTAACAAGAGTCCTTATTCAACAACACAAAGCTACTCCTTATCCGGAGTTAAAACTCCTTTTGGTAAGACTTAAAAAATATCAAATGGATGAAATTTTTGCACGCACAAAAAATGAAAAAGAAGCTTTAGCAAAAACTATTGAAAAAAATCCGATTACTATTATTGATTTATCAAGTCTTGATTTTTATTGGCAAAAGACTTATTTAGATTATATTGTTTCAGATATCGATAAAGAAATATATCTTATTACAAGAATTAACGATGAAAGCTTTGATGCTGAATTAATCAATAAAATTTATAACAAAAAGAAAAATATAAAATTTGTTCCAAATGTTTCTTATAACTATAAGAAATTACCTAGTGTTATGCAACATTGCAGAAATTATATTCTTATGCCAAGCTTGGTTCAAAGAGCAGATTTTCTTGATGCAAATTTTGCTCTATCAAACCTAATTTCAGATGGCTGTATAGTTTTTGGCGAAAATACTGATAATTTCTTATATCTAATTCGCGATTACGAGCTTGAAATTCAAGAAAAAAGAAAAAATTACAGAAAAATCGCCCTAACTATGGTAGAACAAGATACACAACAAAATCTTGGAGAAAAAGGCGATTATTTTAAAAATAAAGAAAATGTAAGCGATTCTGAAAGATTAATTCAAGAATTATCTGATTTTGAAGCTCAAAGACAAGAAAATCTCAAAGAACAAGAGGAAATTCAAGAGGACAGCAAAGAAACTTTTGAAGAAATTGAAGATCCAAATATAAATCACGAAAAAATCGAAGAAACAACACAAGAAGATTTGATTTTTAACGAGGAAGAAAAAGAAGAAATTGCACCTCAAGTTGAAATTAAAAATGAAGCACAAGATAATTTCCAAGAAATAACTTCTCAAACAGAAGAAGATAATTCATTTGAGGATATTTTAGAAGAAACAAACAAAGTTGAAACCATTGAAGAAATAAACGAAGAAGAAACTTCTTTATCTGAAGACTTACAAGAAATAAATCTTGAAGAAGATACAAATACACAAGAGCTTCAACCAAGCGAATTTCAAGATATTGAAATTGAAAAAACTACTGAGGAAGAAACACAAACTCAAGAAAACACACAAGACTCATCAGATGAGCTTCCTATATTAGATGATGAATCTGATTTTGAGCAAGAACATGATATGGATTTATCCGATGATGAACTTGATTTCTTCCAAATGGCGCAAGATAGCGAAAATGAAAACGAAGAAGAATCATCACAAGATAGTGACGATATTGATTTAAACGCTATCGCTGACGATTCATTGGATGAAAGTTTTGAAGAAATAATTAACACGAAAAATCAACAAAATGCTCAAACCATAGAAGTTGATGAAAAAACAACAATAAACGCAGAAATTTTAAATGCGGATACAAAAAAAGAAAATCTGCCAATTTTTAAAGATGAAGATAACGAACCTCAAAGCAATGTAGCTTATAATATCGGCAATGTTATTATGCACAAAAAATATGGCAGAGGTACAATAGTAAAAACGATAAAATACGAAGAAAGACAACTTCTACAAGTAGAATTTGAACAAGCAGGCAAAAAGTTATTAGACCCCAAAGTAGCAGATATTAAAATAGAACAATAACACCATGGGCGACGAGAATAAACAGTTTGAAGCAAGTCAGCAAAAACTGAGAAAAGCCAGAGAACAAGGTCAAGTTGTTAAATCTAAAGATTTATCAACTGCGATAGCTATTATTGTTATGTTTAGCGTAATTTATATGCTTGGACCGATGATTTGGGGACAATTAAGCTCTTTATTTGTTCAAATTTATGAGCAAATTCCAAATAAACATTTAGAAGATATAGGGTACACTTATCTTTTTATTAAAACAATAATTCCTGCTGCTCTAATTACTCTTCCTATCCTTATTTTGGCATCATTTGTGGGAGTTTTAGGGGATATGATTCAAATAGGGCCCTTATTTACCACAAAACCAATGGAATTTAACGCTGAAAAATTCAACCCTACAAAATATTTCAAAAATCTGGTAAGCCCAAAAACTTTATTTGATTTATTTAAAAATATAGCCAAAGTTATTGTTTTAGGAATTATAGGCTATATGGTTTATAAAGCCCATTTTGAAGACATTCTTATGCTTGCTGCGATTGACAATGATTTTGCTATATTAATTCAATTCGGCTCTTTAATCTTAGATTTCATTCTTAAAGCAGGGATTGCTTTTTTGGTTATTGCAGCAGCAGATTATGGCGTTACAAAATGGAAATTTTTGCAAGATCAGAAAATGTCCTTTAAAGAAGTAAAAGACGAATACAAAAACTCTGAAGGTGACCCTAATGTTAAGGCGGCACTTCGCCAAAGACGTCAACAATTATTACAACAAAAAATGATGGATGCTGTTACTACATGCGATTTTGTAGTTACCAATCCAACTCATATAGCATGCGCTATTAAATACGATGCGGAAAAAATGGAATCACCCATGCTTGTAGCAAAAGGAAGCGAATTATTTGCTCAAAAAATTAAAGAAATAGCTCGTGAACACAATATCCCTGTTATAGAAAATCCCCCTGTTGCTCGTGCACTATTTAGATTTGTTGAAATTAACAGACAAATTCCTCCTGATTTATATAAAGCAATAGCTGAAATTTTGATATTTGTTTACAGACTCAAAAAAACAACTACTCAAGAACAAACACGTATCGAAAAAGCCGCAGAAGAAAAGGGCGACACACAAGCACAAGCAGAATTCAAAAAGAAAAAAGAAAAATCGCTTGAAAAATTCAAAAACCCCGAAGACTAATCCTCTTCCAATAATTCTCCGACTTTTTGCTGAAGCTCATTATATACATCAATTGTGTTTGAACAAATATAATATTTCTTTTGTATAAGTTTTTTAATGGTTTCACAAAAACACTTTAATAAAGCTAAATCAAGCCCTATAATACCCTTATTTTTCTCAATCATTTTCCATAATCTTTTTGTATATTTAATATCACGAGTATTAAGCTCAATTTTATCAGCTAAAAAAATTATTTTTTCAAAAATTGTCATGTTTGTTTTGCCGATTGTATGATTTCTAACCGCCGAAATTATATCTTCATCAAAAATTTCAAATTCTTTTTGAATTAAATAAGCACCTACAATTGCATGATAAGTTTTTGGATTTTTTAATTCAGATAAATCAAAACCTTCTTTTATAACATTTTTAATTAAATCAAGCAAATATGCATCATCATAATTTTTAGCACAATCATGCACAAGCCCTGCCAAATAAGCTTTATCTTCATCTTGATTGAATAATTTTGCGAGCTTTTGCGCAGCCTCAGCACAGCCAAGCGAATGCTGAAATCTTTTAGACGGAAGTTTTTCTTCCAGCCAAGTCTTGATATAATCTATTGTTTTCAATGTATTGTCTAACCTCTTTTGTTGTTAATCCTGCAATATCATAACCCTTTTTAACCATTGAGCGAATCATACTTGATGAAACATCGAGAAAATCAATATTTAAAACTTCAAAACTATAACCTTTTTTCTTGAAATAATCAAATGCAGCACTTCCCATCACTTGACCATTTTGAAATTTTCTTGGAATCACCACAAAATGGATTTTTTCTTTTAAAATTTCCGGTTCTCTCCAGCTTTCAAGTTTAAAAAATTGATCATATCCGATTATGAAATTAATTTTTTGATTGTTATTTTTTTCATATAACTTTTCAATTGTTCTATAAGTATAACTTGGAACTTTTAGATGAAATTCAATATCTGATACATTTTCAGACCCCAAGGCAATACGAGCCATCTCGAGCCTGTCTTTATAACTTGCTAAATCCTCAACTTTATGAGGAGGCATATAACAAGGAACAAAAATCACACGCTCAAAACCCGCAAGCTCTTTAACTTTCCTTGCTATTTCTATATGTCCGAGATGAATCGGATTAAAAGTTCCAAAAAAATAACATTCCATATTACACATAATTATATTACAATAAATTCTATCATGTATAGCTTTGATTCTTTAACTTTACAATATTTTTACCAAGAAAATTATGATTTTATTAATGGCGCAATTGTTCAAAAAATTCAACTGCCATCAAGGCATGAAATTATTTTAAATTTAAGAAACATAACAAAGTCGCAAAATAAAAAACTTTACATCAATATCAACCCAAAATATCCGCATATTTGTTTTATAGATGATAAAACATGCGCTAAAAGAGATATTGAAATACCTTCTAAACCGCCTATGTTTTGTATGCAATTAAGAAAATATATTAACGGCTCAAAAATTAAAGATTTTAAAATTATAAAATATGAAAGAATTTTAGAATTGTATTTTGATTATTTTGATGAAATAGGCTCTCTAAGCAGAATTTGCCTTGCTTTAGAATTTATGGGTAAACATTCAAATATTATTTTATACAATGCAACAAATAAGACGATTATCGGTGCAATGCATAATATTTCAGCAGATAAAAGCTCAATTAGAGAAATTTATGGCGGGATAAATTATATCTATCCGCCCCTAAAACAAAAACTTGATATTTTAAATACCAGCTATTCAACCTTTTTTGAAATTGCAAAAGAAAAAGATACTAAAAAAATATCTGAAAATTTTTATTATTTAAATCAAGCTTTTTTAGAAAAAATTTTTGAAAATGAAAATGATTTAGCTAAAATTTTTGATTTTTTGCAAAATTTACAAAATCAAAACAAAAATTTTATATGTAATTTTTGGAGCGGGAAAACAGTTAGTGAAGCTATTGATAACTATTTTTCAAATATAATGTTTGATGAAATTTTAACAAATAAAAAAGCAAAACTTAAAAAATATCTGATAAATGATATCAAAAAATTAACTAAAATAATTAAAATTGAACCTGATACTCAAAAAGCCGAAAAATATAAAAATAACGCTGATTTGATTATGGCTTATATGTATAATAACGATATTGATTTTATCAAAAATGAGCTAAAAATCGAGCTTGATAATAACCTTGATTTAAATCAAAATGCACAAAAATATTATTCTTTATATAAAAAAGCACGCTTAACTTTTGAACATTCAAAAAAAAGATATGACGAAGCCAAAGAAAAACTTGAATATCTAGAAAGTATCATTTTTAACATTGAAAACTCAAAAACTTTTGAAGATTTAAAAGAAATTAAAAATGAAATTATTGATTTAGGCTATATTCAAGATAAAAAAGAAAAAACAATTTCTAACATAGAAAAAATTGAATATAAAGGCTATGAAATTTATATTGGCAAAAATAACAAGCAAAATGATTTTCTAATATCAAAAATAGCCTCAAGCGAAGATTTATGGTTCCATGGTTTAAATTTTCCATCAAGCCACGTTATTTTGAAAGTGCCTAACAATAAAAAAGAGCCAACAGCCGATATAATGGAATTTTGCGCAAAATTAACAAAAGAAAACTCAAAAGCAAAAAATTCAGGCAAAACCTCAATTATTATGACAAAAAGAAAAAATCTTAAAAAACCACCAAATACATATTTAGGTTACGTTACATATAAAAATGAAATTGAGATAGTAATTTAAACTATTCATTTATCAAAAACTTAACCATTTTATAGATACGTCTTAACTTTGAATTATCATTTTCTGCACTCTTGACATCTTTTATAATATCCGCCAAAAGCTCTTTATTATCTTTAATCTCAACATTTGAAAAAAGCTCTTCCATTGTGATATTTAATGCAATTAAGATTTTTTCTAAAGTTTCAGCTTTAACAAAATTAGCCCCAACCTCAATTCCCGAGAGGTTTCTAGGAGAAATATCAATTAATTCCGCCAGCTGTTCTTGTGTTAAATTTCTATTTTTGCGCATTCTTTTTATTTTTTCGCCAAATTCTTTTTTTATATTCACTTTATCACCCCTTGAAAGCGGATATTGATTTTTTGCATAAACTTGAAGCATTATATCTAATATATATTAAGTTTTATGAAGCCAAAATGTCGCACCACATCTTGTTTTTAACAAAAATAGATATAATATATCTAGTTTTTTAGCAAATTTTATTATTTAATTGTTTTTAGATATGTGTAATATTTTTTTAAGAAAGGTGTTTTATGGAAATTTCCAATATTGCTTCTCGTCAGGTTAATTTTAAATCACAAACTCAAACTCAAACATCCCCAATAAAAGCAATTAAAAACAAAATAGAAAATTTAGAAGATAATGAAAAAATCATAATTGGTTTGAGTGCTCTTGGCGTTTTGGCGCTAGCCGCTTTAGCTATTGCAAAAAGACCGCATAAGGCTGCTGAAGTTGCGCAAGAAGTAGTTCAAAATTCACAAAAAGGTGCAGATGAAGTTGCAGAAGTTGCGCAAGAAGTAGTCCAATCAGCACAAAGCGCAGTAGGACACATAAGCAAAGAAGAAAAAACAGCTAATGCAGTAGCAGAAGGTATTGAAAAGGGGAAACAAGCAGTTTATGAATACTTGGAAAATAACGGAAACTATGGACAAATAAGACAACAAGCAACAAGAAACCAAACTAAAACCGGTAAAA
>CALUZF010000086.1 GCA_944325165.1 Candidatus Gastranaerophilales bacterium | reverse complement strand
AATTTAAAAAAAGCTCCTTATGATGATTCTTTATTTTTGGACATGGTTATTAAAAAAGAGCCCGATAGCCAATATTTAAATGATATTCAAAAGATAAAGTTTGCGCTGAATAATTTAAAAAAATGTATAGAAGAACAAGGTTCAATCCAGCGTTTTAATGCGTGTGTAAATGTTCTTGAGCTTTATGTTCAAAATTTTAAAAAGAAATATGAAAATAAATCAGAATCTTTAAAAGATAGCTATATTGATGTTTTAAATACGAATTACTATGCTAAATTGTTGGGTAATTTGAAATATGATTCAAATTATTATGCAAGGTATATCCCGACAAATCAAGGAAAATATAGCAGTCAAAACATAGCTATTGAAGAAAATAAATTGCTGGATAGAATAAATAAGACATTATTTTTATTGAATAATGAAACTTAGATTATAATTCTACTCCATATTCTCCAAGTCCATATACAAAGACATCTTTTCCTTCTTCATCTGGACCTTTAGTGCCATTTACATCTATATAAACTTTACCCCAGCATTGTTTTATTTCATCAAATTCGCCTGTTGTTTTATCCATTGTATGAGGTGCATCAATTTGATTTTCGACGTTTGGCATATAGTATGCAGGACAGTCATCTATATCATTTTCATCAAACATTTCAAAACCTATGTATATCCCGCCTGCAACTCTGGCACCTTTGATTTCTTCATTATCGCAAAAAGATGTGTAATCACAGAAATTTATAACATCTGATTCAAATTTAATATATTTTCCAAAGAGATTTACTAAGTCTTCTGTTGTTGCGTCGGTTTTGGATTCATTTAAGATTGATAATTCCCATTTGTCTGATCCTGGCATTTTAATCATATAGCTCGAGGTTGGGAGTTGCTCTTTTTCTAATCCTAACATTTGTGCACTTGCTTGTTTGATAAGCTCGAGACCTTTTCTTGCATTTGCAATATTTGTTTTTTCGCTATATCTTTCGGGGTTAAGTGTTTGCAATAAAACAACTGCAATAATACCTATTATAACCATTGCAATTAGAATTTCAGCTAATGTAAAACCGTTTTTAAATTTCATTTTAAACTCCTATATAGCAAATTATAAAGTTTAATTTGATTTTATGCAAATAAAAATAAAGGGTGATATATCACCCTTTATTCTGCATTTATGGAACGGTTATAGATTTTCTTCTTTTTGTTCTACATCCGGCATTGGCCCGCAGTCATTTTGTGTATGACTTTGCTGTTCACCACCGCCTTGTGGTTGACTTTGTTGCTCGCCACCGCCTTGTGGTTGATTTTGCTGTTCACCACCGCCTTGTGGTTGACTTTGTTGCTCGCCACCGCCTTGTGGTTGACTTTGTTGCTCGCCACCGCCTTGTGGTTGATTTTGCTGTTCACCGCCGCCTTGTGGTTGACTTTGTTGCTCGCCACCGCCTTGGACATTGCCAAAGTTACCTTGGTTGTTGTTTGTGTCATTGTCGCCATCAAGACTGCCATCTTCTGTTCCTATTGGTGGACAGGTTGTAGTTTGCGGAATGTCCGGATCTTCTGTCGGAGCTTCTGTCGGTGTTTCGCTAGGAGTTTCACTTGGATCTTTTAAATCCGATGTATCTGATGGAAGTGGTGTATCGCTTGGAGTTACATCCGGCGGATCAGGACATACTGCTGGCTTTTCTGTTATAGGAGGTTCAGTAACAGGTGGCTCAGTAACAGGAGGTTCTGTTACAGGAGGTTCTGTTACAGGAGGTTCAGTCACAGGTGGTTCAGTTACAGGAGGTTCTGTTACAGGAGGTTCTGTTACAGGAGGTTCTGTTACAGGTGGTTCAGTTACAGGAGGTTCTGTTACAGGAGGTTCTGTTACAGGTGGTTCTGTAACAGGTGGCTCAGTTACAGATGTTGGTGTATCTTCGACTTTTGGAGTTGGTGCCGGTTTATTTGAACCTACTATATATTGAATATTTTCAAGAACAATTTCTCCGCCATTTTGAGATGCAAGACCAGAGAAATCTTGTTCTAGGAAATATGTAACTCTATTTTCTGGGGTGTCTTCTAAGCCTGATAAAGTAAAGCCATTCTCAAATGTTTGTTGCATATTAGGATTATTTGACATTATTTGACCCATAGCACTTAAAACAAGCTCAGCATCGCCTGTTTTTGGGTTTGCGCCTATTTGAGCTAATGTTTTTCCATTAAAATCATAAGCACTTAAGATATTTTCGCCTGTTAAATTACCTTCACTATCAGCTATAATTGAATCTTCTTTTGCGTGGATATATGTGATTGTACCGCTATTTCCTTCACGTGCAAGAAGAAGTTTTTCGCTGCCTTTTTCTAATTCATTTTTTGTTGAATCGTATAATACGTTCATTTCTGTATCAGGGAAGTATATATTATTGCCGTTTTTAATACCTTCGTATAGTTTATCAAGTATTGCATTCGGATCTTCATCAATACCTGCCATTGTGGCATTATTGCCTTCTTCTTTAGCTATTGCGCTTAATATTGCAATACCTGCATAGCTATCAGTTAAATCAGCGTTTCCATTTCCATTATCTTGAACTTCTGATTCAATAAATTCGCCGTTTCCGTTATAGCTTCCATATTTAAATGTACCGTCTTCAGCTATTTTTCCAAGTCCATAGTTTTCAGCGATTACATTTTGAATATATTGTTTAGCTTGTTGCTCATCCATTTCGCTTATATTATCAAAAGTTAACCTCTTATTTCCTGCTTCAAATACAACGGTATTGCTCAATTGTTCATCAATATTTGTACCGTTTGCCTTAAGAGTATTTAAATCGGGAACAAATATTTCAACGGAATCTTCTATATCTTCCGGTGCACAAAATTCTGTAGCAGCAATGATTTCAGGAGGAATTTGACTTACTCTTACGTTTTCATCAAATTTATCATATTTATCATTTTGAACTTTTTGGGCTATTTCTTTTAGTTGTTGTTCTTCTTCGGTTAGCTCTTGAGTGTTGCTAGTATATTTTTCATTGTTATTTACTATATCTTCAACATAATTTACTATAGTATTTTCATCTACGCCATCAGGAACTCCATCAGGATATAAGGTATCTATAATATCTTGTGTAACTTGCGTTTTAAGATATGTTGAATTAATATCTTCCATCATCCATCTATTGTTATCAACAATAGATTGCATAACTGTATTAATTTCACCTTCTGTCATATTATCAACAGATTTAGCGCCAAAAGTTTTATTCATAATGGTTTCCATATTGGCGCTGTCGTCTTTTTCAAGAGTATAATTATCAGTCCAAGAGTTTCTTTCGTAGTCTCTATAGTCGCTTGATAGAATTACTGTTGTTGATGAATTATTGTTATAGTTTTGATTTAATCCTTCTTCCGTAAATACGCTTGCTGATTGTTCAGCTGATGTTGTCGGTGCTGTTTTCATAGCGTTTTGAGTTGCGCTAGATGTGCTATCATCGCTTTTCGGTGCGATAATATTTTTTACAAGTTTAAGTAGTTCTACGCCCATAGTTAACCTTCCTTTATTTAAAATGCAGTATTAATTTGATATATCCACATTTTTGGATAAGTTAAACTAATATAAATAAAAATATTTTACAAAACTTTACAAATTATATAAAAAAGTTGTTTATTTTCTCGATAGCTTGAGCTTGACTGTAGCCTGTTGAGTTCGGTTGAGAATTTCCCCAAAGCGCAAGAATTTGAGTTATATTTGAATATTTTTCGCAAGTTTTTAAATTGTTATTGTTATCATCAACAAAAATAGCTTCATCAAAGTTATTCTTATTCATATATTCATTGATAAATTCGCCTTTTGTAGGATATTTATCAAGAATTTCTCTTGCATAAATGTTGTCGTTTGGAATATTAAAATCATAAGAGCTAAATCGCTCTATAATTGAAGCTTTATTTTTCTTTGAAACGATTATTATTTTTGGATTTTTTTCTTCATATAATTTTTTTATTTCATAGAAAAATTCATAAGGTGTTTCAAGACTTTTCCAAAAATCATAATTATTTTTAACTAAATCAGCTCTAATTTGAAGAAATTTATCGCAAAACATTTTTTCTGCTTCAATATCACGATTAATTATGGCTTTTGAGAATTTTTCGGCGATATTTTCTTCATTATTAAAAATTAAAGGATTATAGTAATAAAACATCCAAATGTTATAAACAAGATATTTATATTTTGAAAAAAGTTGATAGTTAATTTCATCAACTTTGTCAAATAAATCAATACCTTTATATAAAAAGCGGTTTACAAGATACACTTCTTTTAATGTATCAAACAAAACTCCGTCAAAATCTAAAAATAAAATTTTCTTTTCCACAAAATTACAATAACACAAAAATTATAAATATAACATTCTGGGTTTTGGTCTATAGTTTTCTATTCTGATTTTTTGTGCAAGTGCATGTAATTTAAAATTGTGGTAATCGGATAATGGATAGTTGTCCAATTCCTCTAAAAAGCTATCGATATCTGCTTTAGATATATCAATCTTTTTATTTTCCATAATATTTTATCCATCTATAACTTTAAAATAACATCTGTATTAATAAAGTAATTTTTTAGATGCTAATTTCAGAATTTAGAAAAAAACCAACATTTTTGTAATAAAAATTAATGAAATTGCAACAAAACTTAAAAAAAGGATTAATTTTAAAAGACTTTTATCTTGTTTTTTTGATTTTTTTTGAGGTTTTTTGCTTGTTTTGGGTTTATTTTTTTTAGTTTTTTTATTTTCTTCAAAGTTAATATTTTGTTTAAGATTTTTTCTTGCCTCTTTGATTTTTGTTTTAATTTTTTCTTTTTTAGGATTGAATTTTTTTTCTTTATATTTTTTGGGGTTATTTACATAGTTTTCGTTTTTAATGCCTTCTTCGTTTTTACCAACTTGGGAATTAAATTCCCCTTGTTTTAAATTTAAAAGTTCTTCTTTCTGTTCTTGTGCTAATTGAATATATTTATCAATAAGTTTCACTTCTTGCTGTTTTTTGCCTGTAATTAAGAGGGTATGGTCAAATTGAAGTTTCAAGAATTTTTCATTTTTTTTCTTTGAATAAGCATAATTAATTGAAGCTTCAAATGCTCTTTTTATTGCTTCAAGTGCTTCAGATGGCGCTATATCTTCTCCATGGGCACATTTGTTACCCATTTTTTTAATGAAAAATAAATCATCTATAAATTCTTTTTCTTCTTGAGATTTAATTTTATCTTTTAAGCAATTTAAAATATCGTCAAAAGTTTGATTATCTTCTTTTGTGCCTAATATTTTTTTTGACATTTTTTCGGCAAAAATTCTTAATTGAACGCAACATTGATTGAAATATTCGTCACGAAAAAGCTTTTGAGCATCCTCAATGGAATTAAAAAGCTCACTGTCTATATTCTTTAGAAAATCAAAATTATCAGCCATTTTTAAAAATTATAAATCCATTCCACCCAAAAGCTCTTGCTTAATTCCTTGTTGAATTTCTAAAACATCAGTCCCTAAATTACCCAAAACTTGCATAGCAAGGCAGTTTGGCATTTTTGTAATGCCGTATAAAATATTTTCTGATTTAATTTTGCTTCTTTTGTGTTCAATTGCTGTTTTGTATGCAACTTCGAGCATTTTTTTTGCTCTTGGGCTGTAAGTTAAATTTGTTGTTTCTTTTTGCGGTTTAATAAGTTTTTTAACTTCATTTCTTGCGTCTTTTAGAGTAATTCCAAGTCGCCTTAGGGTGTCTGAAGCAACTCCTGCACCATAAGATAATATGCCTAATAAAATCATCTCACTTCCTACAATGTTACAGTCAAGACTTCTTGCTTCTTCTTTAGCTAATCTTAAAATTGCAAGGGTTTCAGGGATTTTATCGTTCATTTTTTTCATAACGATATCTTCAAAATCAACCGCATTTGTTATGCATTTGGATAAAATTTTATAAGCTATGCCTTTTTTTGATTTTAATATGCCTAAAATAATATGTTCAGGCTGAATTCCGACACTTCCCGATTCTTTAGCATAATCAAGCGCCAATAAAATTGCACTAAAAGCGTTTGGAGTGAATATAATTTGCTTTTCAGAATTTTCAAATTCTGCTGTTCTTGAATTGAAATGAGATAGCATTTCATTAAAAGTTTGCGAATTTATGTTGAATTTATCTAAAATTTCCACAATTTTATAGTTTTTATTGTCTAAAATTGATTGAACTAATTGTTCGCTTCCTAAAATTTCATATCTGGAAGCAGATAATTCGGATTGTGCATTGGCTAAAATTTCAGACATAACTTTTTCTTTAAAAAAGTCGTTTATGTTTGATAATTGTGTATTTTCAATTTCTGTTTCGGGATGAAGCGTAGTAATATCAGAGCTTTTATCTAAAATTCTTTTTAAATTCGGTATAATTTTTTCTTCGTCTATATTGAATTTTTTAAGAATTTTAAATGCCCTGCATTCTTTATTTTGAAGAATTGCAAGAGCAATATGTTGAGGCATAATAAATTTTGAATTTAGCTCATAAGATAATTCAACTGCTGATTTTAGAATTTCTCTTGCTTCTGATGAGAAAAATACAATGTTATTTTCACGTTTTGGATTAGATTCTGAGCTTTGATGAACTTCAACGGTTAATTCGCCAAAGTTAATTTTGTCAAAATTTAATATCTTTGCTTGTACGCCTTTTGATTGAGCAACAAGACCCAAAAGAAGATGTTGCGACAATACTCTGGTATGACCAAAATCTTGTGCATAATTTTGAGCGGCTTGTACAACATCTATTGCTTTTTGTGTAAATTTTTCAAACATAATTTTAATATATCCTAAAATCGATATTATTTAAATAGTCCTAAAACTTTTTTCTTGCGGTAGTTTGTTATTGTATCATAAGTTAATACCGTATTTTTATCAAATACTTTGTATGCTGATAAAAATGCGTTTGCGGTATCTATAGATGTAAAACTCGGTACTCCGTACATTTGGGCTATGGTTCTTATTTGAAAACCTGCATTTTGAGAATTTTTGCCTGTTGTAGGAGTGTTGATAATAAAGCTTAAACGTCCGTTTTTCATACGTTTTTGCAATTTATCAATCATGAATTTTTCAATCATTTTAGATGGAATACCGTTTTG
>CALUZF010000085.1 GCA_944325165.1 Candidatus Gastranaerophilales bacterium | reverse complement strand
CAATATCTTTTCTTGTGGGTGTTATTTTTTCTTATTTATTATTACAAAAAAAAATATTCAAAAGACGAAGCAGAAGTATTTTTTGATTATTCACCATATTTAATATTAGGCTCAATTTTAGGCGCACGGCTATTTTATATTATCGGTTCATTTAAATTTTATTTAAAATTTCCTCAAGAAATATTTATGATAAACCATGGCGGATTGTCGATTTTCGGTGCAATATTTTTTGGAATTGTATTTATATTTCTTTTTTCAAAAATCAAAAAATTTAGTTTTTGGTCGCATTTAGATACATTAGCGGTTGTGTTTCCGCTTTGTCAATCAATAGGCAGATTTGGAAATTACTTTAATCAAGAAGCTTATGGCTTACCTTATGATGGAATGATAAAACTTTACGTTGAAAAACCCTTCAGATTATCAAAATTTATAAATGTTGAATATTATCATCCAACTTTTTTATATGAAAGTTTATTGGATTTAGTGATTTTTTTAATGTTATTTACTATATTTATTAAATCTAAAAACCTAAAAAAAGGTACGATTTCTGCAATATATTTAATTTTATACGCTCTTGTTAGACTTTTTGTTGAAAATATACGCCTTGATAGCGTATTAAACATAGCAAATCTTCATATAGCAAGCATTATATGTGTTTTTGCAATAATTTTGTCATTAATTTGGCTTTATTTTATATACAAAAAATAAATTTGCACGTACCATTTGATACGTGCAAATTATTATAAAAAGCAAATTTAAGCTTTATAAGCCATTGATTTTATCATTGATTTTCCGCTCATTTCGCAGGGTTGTTTAATTCCAAGAATTTCTAATACAGATGGGGCAATATCGCATAATGCACCATCTTGATTTAATTCGTATTTTTCATTGGAAACTACAATAAATGGAACCATATTTGTTGTATGAGCAGTTTGAGGAGCGTTTGTTTGCTCGTTAAACATCCACTCAGCATTGCCATGGTCAGCTGTAATAATCATTGTAACATTGTTTTCCAATGCTTTTTTTGCAATTTTTCCGACACATTCATCAACTGCTTCACATGCTTTAATTGCAGCGTCCATAACACCTGTGTGACCTACCATATCTGGATTTGCAAAATTTACTAATATGAATTGATATTCATCATTATCTAGTGCTTTTAAAACATTATCGCAAACTTGATATGCGCTCATTTCCGGTTTTAAATCGTAAGTAGCAACTTTTGGAGAATTAACAAGAGCTCTTGTTTCAAGCTTGCCTTCTTTTTCAACTCCTCCGTTAAAGAAAAATGTAATATGAGCGTATTTTTCAGTTTCGGCTGTTCTAAATTGTTTTATATTGTTATCATCTAAAACATCGCCTAAAATATTAACCAAAACTTGTGGCTTGAATGCAACAGGAACATCCATTGTTTCATCATATTGTGTCATACATACATAATATAAATTATTAATTACTTTTTTGCGGTTAAATCCATCAAAATTCTTATCAGTGAACGCTCTTGTAATTTCTCTTGCTCTATCAGGACGATAATTAAAGAAAATTATCGCATCATTATCATTTATTCTTCTATCTGAAATTACAGTTGGCTCTACAAATTCATCTGTAATATCCTTACTATATGAATTTTTAATTGCTATATCAGAATTATCTTCTTTTATGCCTTCGCCTAAAGTTAAACAGTCATAAGCACGCTCAACTCTATCCCATCTTTTATCTCTATCCATTGCCCAATATCTTCCTATAATTGAGGCAATTTTTGGAAGATTGTTTTTCTTTAATACTTCTTCTGTTTGACTTAAATATTCGCAAGCTGATTTTGGAGGAGTGTCACGACCATCTAAAAAAGCATGAACATAAACTTCCTTAAGTCCATTTTTTGCCATCATTTCAATTAATGCATTAAGATGTTTCAATGAGCTATGAACACCGCCTGGTGAAACAAGTCCATAAATGTGCATAGCAGAATTATTCTTTTTAACATGATTTATAGCATTTAAAAATTCTTCGTTTTTAAAGAAATCACCATCATCAATAGCTTTATTAATTCTTGTTAATTCTTGATATACAACTCTGCCTGCGCCAATATTTAAGTGTCCCACTTCAGAATTTCCCATTTGACCTTGCGGAAGTCCAACATATAAACCGTCTGCATGGATTTTAGCAGAAGGCATTTGAGTCATAAATTTGTCAAAATTAGGTGTATTTGCACTATATACAGCATTATATTTAGTGTCGTTTGAAATACCCCAACCATCTAAAATACATAGCAATACTCGTTTGTTATTATTTGTCATATCTACCTCACATAATGTTTTTAACATAATAATTTTAACATAAAAAATAGTTCAAAAAGACTAGATATTAATTCAATTATTTTTATATTATGATATAGATATAAGGATACAATTATGAAATATTCAAAATATAGCGCAATTATAATTGGCAGTGGCATTAGTGGTTTATTCTTAGCAAATAAACTTTCAGAATCGAATGGATTAGATGACGGTGTTCTTCTAATTACAAAAGACAAGCTTTTTTCTGGTTCCAGCTCATTAGCTCAAGGCGGGATTGTTGCTGTTATTCCAGAAATTAATAAACAAGATAGTATTGAATCACACATAAAAGATACTATTATTGCAGGTTGCGGCTTAAATAATTTGAATACTGTTAAGTTTGTATCTGAAAATTCAGCGCTTGCTGCCCAAGAATTAATCAGATATGGCGTGGAATTTGATAAAAATGAAAAAAATTCACTTAATTTTACTTTGGAAGGTGCGCACACTCATCCAAGGATTTTGCATGCTCAAGGTGATTCAACAGGGAGAGTTATAGAAGAAGCGTTATGTAAAAAAATAAAAGAAGCAAATAATATTGATATATATGAAAATGCAATAGCTGCTGAATTGCTTGTTGATAGCAAAAATACCTGCAAAGGTGTAATTGTTTTTAACGAAAATAATTCTACTTTTGAAGCAATTTATTCATCTAATATAATCTTAGCGACAGGTGGAATTGGTCAAATTTACAAAACCACTACAAACCCATGTGTATCAACAGGAGATGGCATAGCACTTGCATACAATGCTGGTGCTGAAGTTGAAAATATGGAATTTGTGCAGTTTCACCCGACAGCACTATTTTGCAAAAATAAAACATCCATGCCCCTTATATCAGAATCAGCAAGAGGAGAAGGTGCTAAATTAGTTGATTTAAACGGTGATTATTTTGCAAAAAATTACCATCATCAAGCGGATTTAGCGCCAAGAGACGTTGTTGCTCGTGCAATAAAACAACAAATGGATGAAAATAACTTTGAATATGTTAATTTAGACATTTCACAAATTGGTATTGAAAAATTCAAAAAGCGCTTTCCTACTATTACATCCTTATGTGAAGAAAATAATATCGATTTATCAAGCGGTTTAATTCCTGTAATTCCTTGTGAACATTATTTTATGGGCGGAATTAAGGTTGATATCAATTCTAAAACAACAATCAAAAATCTTTATGCAATCGGCGAATGTGCTTCAACAGGGCTTCATGGTGCTAATAGATTAGCCTCTAATTCATTATTAGAATGTGTTGTTTTTGCGCAAAGTCTTGCAGATATAATAATCAAAAATAATGAATTGCCACCGAATAAAAACGATGAAAAGATTAAAGTTTTAATTGATAAATATTCTCAAATTAATGTCGATTTAATCAATGATGAATATATAGCTGAATTATTTAATGAGTTGAAAGAAAATATGAGCTTAAATGTCGGTATTGTGAGAAACATCGAAACATTAAATAAAGCTATATTTAATATAAATAACATTCAATCTAAAATTAAAAAATATAACAATGTATTTAGTTTTAAATTATATGAGCTTCAAAATGCACTTTGTGTTGCAAAATTGGTTGCTCAAGCAGCACTTAATCGAGAAAATTCAATCGGTTCGCATTATAGAAATGATAAAGAATTGATGGAAAACAAAGAAAAAGGATTATTTAAAAATGACAAAATATTGGCTCAATAACTTTGCAATAGATGATTTTATTATTTCAGCACTAAAAGAAGATATGTATTATGGCGATATAACAACTGATGCAATATGCGCTAATTTGACTCAAGTTGATTTTCATGTTGCTCTTACAACAAGAGTTGATGGGGTTTTGTGTGGAAGAAATGTTTTTGAGCGTGTTTTTAAGTTGTTGTGCGAAGATAAAGTAAAAATTCAATTTTATTTTGAAGATGGCGATATTATTAAAAAAGGCGATAAGATTGCAACAATTTCTGGAGATGCTCGCTCTATTTTAACAGGTGAGCGCTTAGCACTTAATTTTGTACAAAAAATGTCTGGTATTGCCACTTATACAAGAAAATTCCAAGATTTAATTTCAAAATACGGTGTAAAAATCGTAGATACAAGAAAAAACACACCAAACTTTAGATTATTTGAAAAATATTCAGTTAAAGTTGGCGGAAATCATTTGCACCGTTTTAATTTATCAGATTGTGTTATGTTGAAAGATAATCATATTGCATTGTATGATGGTTCAATTACTAAAGCAGTTAAAGAAATAAGAAAACATTTATCTCACGCTCATAAAATTGAAATTGAATGCGATACACTAGAGCAGGTTAAAGAAGCTTTAGAAAATAATGTAGATATTATTATGCTTGATAATATGACTTGTGAGCAAATGAAAGAAGCCTGTGAAATTATCAATAAAAAAGCAATTGTAGAAGCTTCTGGCTGTGTTACATTTGATAATGTAGAGCAAATTGCTCAAACAGGCGTAGATGTTATATCAACAAGCGCTATTGTTATGAAAGCACCAACTTTGGATTTGGCATTTGATTATAATCCGTAAAATTAGCTGTAGTACATTAATTTAAAGTATTTAACAGTATTTAAAATGCCTTCCATGATATTTGTATTACATTCATAATTAATGCTAAAATTTGGTTTAAATTCGCTAGGAAGCACTATAGTTGAGTTTATTTTTACTTTAGAAGACGAATTTGCGCATTTTATTATCAATTTTATAATATCAGATTTTTTGCTTTTAATATTATGAATAATATCAACAGTAGGCTTTTTTGAATAATTATTCATTAATTTCACCAAATTAGAAGCAACATCATCAACATAAGTAAAATAATAGTCTTCATCAAAATCAAGCATAAAATCTTTGCCCAAAAAAGCGTCATTTATTGCTTTTGGAATAAAGCGATTATCGTCTTTGAGCATATTTTTGCCATAAACAGAATCCAATCGAGCCAAAGTACAATTAAGTTTATTTTTTTCAATTAAATTTAAAATCAAATCATCGCATAACTTTGTGCAATCAAAATATTCGCTATACTCGATTTTATGTAGCTGATAATCACAATATTGGGTTGGAATAATTATTCTTGAACCATTCAAAATGGCATAATTTATTATATTTTTTAATACATCAATCTTATTTAAAATAAAGTTATACTTGTTTTTAGAATAATTACTAAAATCGCCATTTCCGGCTAGATGATAGATATAGTCGACGCTAAATGGAATTTCATTTAGCAAATTATGCTCTAAAAAATGAAAACGTCTGTTTTTTAACAAAGGATATAAATTTGTCATTGTTGAAGATGAAAAATCATCTATTCCAAATACAAGATTATTTTCATCACGCAACAAATATTTTGCCAAATATGAGCCGATAAAGCCACTAACGCCTGTTATTAAAATTCTATCCATATATTTATATTATTCCATGATTTTAATAATTTCAACAATTTCAGAATCTACAAAATCATCTCTAGAGCAATAATTTTCAATATAATTTTTAAGCTCAAGCGCAAATTTAGCTTTTTTAAACTCGCCAAAACCATATTTTTTATAAATATTTTCCAAATTTTCAACCATTGAATTATTATTTGAAAAATCATCAAAAATGCAGTTATATTCATTTTTATGAACATAATTTATCGCTTTTTGAAGAATATGTTTTGGTATTAAATCTTCAAATTCACCACATTTTAACAGATAAATTTTATCTATATCACGCAACTTTGGCTCAATTAGCTCTCTGATAGTGCTTGCGTCTTTATCAAGCAATATAAAAAAAGGTAATTTTGTATATTCAAGCATATTATAATATTTTCTTGCTACTTGGTTTTTTCCGCCTGCAGGAATGAGCATATAGCCCAATTTATTTATATCAAAATCAAAAAGCTTAAATATTGTTTCAAGCAAGGTAAATTCTGTTTGACCTTCGCAAAGAATTATCTTTTCAATCGGATACATTAGCGAAAATTCTTGCCTCAATTCTTCAATGTTACTTTTATTTTGAGATATTTTCTTTAACCAAATAACATTTTTGGCTAAATCATTAAATTCTGCAATTTCATTAATCATAGAGGATAAATTAATACGAGCCGATAGGTATTGATAAGATTTTGAATTAAAATTAAAATATTTTTCCTCTAACCCCATTAAAATATCATTAATACAAAAGTCAGAATTTTGTTCAACCGAAGCATTGAAAATCTCTACAACAAGTGAGATTTCATCTTCTTCAGAGATATTTTTAAGTTTTTCATCTAATGAATATTTATTTATAATATCATCAAAAACTCTTTTATATCTAATATATGCCGGCTCAAAGCGAGTTAATCTATCTAAAATTGTCGGAAAATATTCTTTAGGAATTTTTTTAAACTTCATAAATAAAATATATCATAAACAAAATTATAATTAGTGTATGATTGACATTTATTAATTATGTTGTAAAATTTAAATAGAGATTTTTATCACGAAAAGGAGATATAAAGATTATGACAGCTACAGAAGAAATCAAAAATGGATTGATTGAATCTGCTGAACAATTAGATGCTCTAGTTGATAGAGTTGCCGAAGCACAAAAAATTTATGCTACTTTTTCTCAAGAACAAGTAGATAAAATTTTTAAAGCAGCAGCAACAGCAGCAGACAAAGCTCGTATTCCTCTTGCAAAAATGGCAAGACAAGAAACAGGAATGGGCATAGTTGAAGATAAAATTATCAAAAACCACTATGCTGCAGAATACATTTACAACAAACATAAAAACACTAAAACTTGCGGTGTAATTGAAGAAGACAAAGCAAATGGTATCAAAATCGTAGCAGAACCTTTGGGAGTTTTAGCAGGTGTTGTTCCTACTACAAACCCAACTTCAACTGCAATATTTAAATCATTAATTGCTCTTAAAACAAGAAACGGTATTATTTTCTCACCACACC
>CALUZF010000084.1 GCA_944325165.1 Candidatus Gastranaerophilales bacterium | reverse complement strand
TTTTCTCTGATACGAGTAGCTTTACCTGATCTTTCTCTTAGGTAATATAATTTAGCTCTTCTAACATCACCACGTCTTAACACTTGGATTTTTTCGATACGTGGAGAATAGATAGCGAAAACTCTTTCAACGCCAATACCTTGGAAAACTTTTCTAACAGTAATTGTTTTGTTGATTAAGCTACCGCGTTTTTTAATAACAGTACCTTCAAATGCTTGAGTTCTTTCTTTGTTACCTTCGATAATTCTAACAAATACTTTAACTGTATCACCTGGGTTAATTTCAGGCATTTCACGGTCTGTATATTCTTTTTCTAATTCTGTAATAATCGGATTCATTTTCTTACCCTTTTTAGTTAGTTGTTCTAGCATATTCCATATTATATTAAACAAAATTAATAAACAAGTGTTTATAGTAAAGTTTTATTAACAAAATTTAATTTTTTCTTTTTTCTTAGGATAATGAGTTAATGAGAAGAAATTTTCTAAAAATTCTTATTTTGTTTTTGGTTTTTGCAGTTTCTTGTGTATTATTGTTAAATATTAAGCTTCCTCATAAGTATAAAATTTTAAAGGTAGTTAGTGCTGATGAATTTTACATTGATTTTAATAAAAATTCTAAAATTGATGAAAATGAGCATGTAAAATTAGCAAATGTTTTTGCATTTAATCCAATAAAAACAAACTATACTCTAAATATTTCAAAAGATTTGGGCTTAAAAATTCAAGATATGCTTTTATCTGGCTATCTTGCTCATGCTTGGGCAATTAATAATCTTGAAGGTAGAGAGGTTTTGGTTTTAAAACACACTAAATGTAAGAAAGATGAGATTTGCAAGGTTGATATTTATTATAATAACGAGGATTATTCAAAATTTTTGTTAAAGAACGGTCTTGGATATGTTTCAAAATATGCTCTTTCTAAGGAATATTTTTATTATTATAATTCATCTGAAGTTATAAATAATGCAAATGAAATTTCAAAGTTAAATTTTGTAATTCTTAATTTAAAATCAAATATTGCTCATAAGCTTAATTGTAAACATATTAAAGATTTAACATTAGGCGAATTAGTTTTATTCAAGAAATTAGATAATAAAACTAGATTTTGTAAAAATTGTTTTGAATTAACCAAAAAACTAGTAAATAATGATTTTGATGTTGCAAAAAGTAATGGAATATATAAAAAATCTTTAAACAAAACATTTGATAATATTGATTTTTATATTATTAATCCTCTTGAATATGATAGACCATCTGCGTCTTTGAGGGGTGAATTTACAAAAAGGTTAATTAAAGAGATAAATTTGGCAAAAAGCTCTATTGATGTTGCTTTATATGGTCTAGGAGAGCAAAAAGATGTATTGAGTGCCTTAAGAAATGCAAAAAATCGGGGTGTGAAGTTGAGATTTGTAGTTGATAAAAGTAAAAATATTGATTCAGCTTATCCTCTAACTTCGGTATTGGTAAATGAATTTGGTGCTGTTGAAGATAAAAATGATACTTTAATGCATAATAAATTTTTTATATTTGATGATAAGACTGTACTAACAGGGTCTTTGAATATATCATCAACAGGAAGTGCTGGATATAATGCAAATGTTGCTGTTTTTGTAAGAAGCGAATCAATTGCAAAAATATATAAAAAAGAGTTTGAGCAGATGTATAATTCAAAGTTTTCTATATCAAAAGAACACTATGACTTTAACTTGAAAGATAGCAATATAAAAGTTTATTTTTCACCGCAGGATAATATTTATCAAAATGTTTTATCTGATTTAATTAAAAATGCTAAAAGTACGATTTATGTCTCTGCTTTTTATTTAACATATAAAGATATGCTCTATGATTTAGTCCAAGCTAAAAATCGAGGGGTAGATGTTCTTGTTGTACTTGATGCAACAAGTGCAAATAATTTTAAAGATAGATTAAATTTTCTTAGAAATTCATCTATTCCTGTTATTGTCGAGAATTGGGGCGGAAAAAACCATGAAAAAACAATAGTTATTGATAAAAAGACTATAGTCTTGGGAAGTTGTAATTTTTCAAAAAATGGTTTTTCAAAAAATGATGAAAATGTGCTTGTTATAAATAATCCTAAAATGGCAGAATTTTATTCTGATTATTATTTATATTTATTTAATTCAATAGATAAAAAATATCTAACCTTAATTCCTAGAGCTGAGAGTTTGGAGTCTAAAAATTCATGTTATGACGGTTTAGATAATGATTATGACGGTAAAATTGATTTTAAGGACGAAGGATGTAAAAATTAATATTGCCATTTTCTTTTGTAAAGCTATTTGCACATTGTTGTTAGTTTTTGTTATTATATTAATTATAGAGAGTATAGGTATAAAAAATGGAATTTTTTAGAAAACACAGAAGACTGATAGTTTTATTTTTAACAATATTTATAATTGCTTGGATGGTTGGTATAGGTGCGCTGTTGAGCGTTTTGTATTAAAAATAATTTATGGAATTGTCATTATTACATACAAAAAAAATATTTATATTCGTTATTACTCTTTTTGTAATGACCGGTTTTGTTGCGGTTTTTGCGAATGAATCTCAATATGAGAAAAAAACTCAAATAGATGCTCAAATGGGTCATGCGAAAAAAGAAATAAAAAAATTAAAGTTACTTGAAAAAATAGAAACAAATAGGCTGTATAAAAATCAACAAAAACTTGAATATACTCAATATAGCCTGCAAAAAAATAAAAAAGAATATTCAAGTGCAAAAAATGAAGTAGAAAGTCTTGAAAAAAAACTTGATGTTTTGCTTGCAGAACATAGGAAACGTTTGCAATATACTTCAAAAAGAATTGTACAGATATTTAAACATAAAAGAAATAATTATATAGAATTTTTGCTAAATTCTGAAGACATCAATGCGTTCTTAGATAGGTTGTATTTTGAAAATATAATTATTTCAAATGACAGAAAAAAATTACACGAAACAAAAACAGTTGCTCGTGAGATTATGGCTTTAAAAAATCGCATTGAAATGCAGAAAAGAAATCTAGAAGCTTCAATAGCCAATATCAATAGACAGCAAGAAGATATACAAGATGCTATATCAAAAAATGAAAAATTAATCGAAAAATTAAAAACCGATAGAGCCACTTGGGAAAAAGCCGAAAGAGATTTAGCTAAGCAATCAAGAGCAATTTCTCAGATGATTAATCAAGAAGCAAAGAAAACGCAAAAAGAAGGTGTTAGCATTACTGTTACAGGCGGATTTACAAGACCTGTATCCGGCAGAATTACATCTCCTTTTGGTTCTCGTATGCATCCTATATTTAAAAGAAGAATTTTCCATTCTGGTGTTGATATTGCATCTCCTTATGGAACTCCAATTAAAGCTGCAAACTCCGGTAGAGTCATATTTGTTGGTTGGTATAGCGGTTATGGTAAAGTTGTTATTATTGACCATGGTAAAATTGGTGGTCTGCCTACCACAACCCTTTATGCTCATATGTCAACAACTATCGCACGTCAGGGCGCAAATGTTGCAAAAGGTCAAATTATTGGTAAAATCGGCACAACAGGATACTCAACAGGACCTCATTTACACTTTGAAGTCCGTCAAAAGGGTAATCCTGTAAATCCATTAAATTTCATTAGATAGTTTGTATTGATGTTATTTTTGGTGTAAATTATTTTTATAGACTTGTTTGTAGGGTATAAGTTGCAAAGATATATAAAAAAGAGGAATATATTTGTTTTTTTACTTGGCTTATTGTTGTGCTTTGTAAAAAATACGTCTTATGCGGCTTATGATGTTGTTAGAGCAACAACAGAAAAAGAATATAGCAATAGTAAATTAATTGATGCTGATGAGTTTGAAGATGTAACATCTGATGAAGTTTACGAAGGTACATATAAAAATTCTGTCGATGTACAAGATGATTTATATTCTCTTTTGGAAAAGAAAATAAGAAAAATATTTAAGAAAAATTCTGATATAGATGAAGATGAAAATGATATTCAAACGGATATCAAAGAAGAAGAAGAAGTAGTTGAAGATGATAAAAATGCTTCAAAAGAGAATATATCAGAAGCGGATACTACTCAAAACATTGAAAATGCTGAAAATGTCGAAAATAAGTTTCAAATAAATGCAGATAAAGTTACTTATGACGATGAAGAAGGTAATGTCTATGCTGATGGACATGTTGAGATAATTTCTTATGCTCGTGATGTTAAACTTAAAGCTGATAATGCTATTTTAGATAAAACTGCTCAAACTTTGACTTTAAAAAATAATGTCAAAATAATTAAAGATGGCTCTGAAATGAGGGGAGAATATATAGTCGTTGATTTGAATGAGCAAAATATTTTAATGGATAACCCGACACTTGAAGCTTATTCTTTCTTGATAACTGCACAGGAAGGTTACTTGGTTGCTAATGATATTCAAATGGTAAATGGCAATATTAGAACCGCGGCTAATAAAGAATTTCCTCTTGTTACAAATGGTTTTATGAAGATAGAGCCCACTTATAAAACTGATTTTATTGATAAATATGTTTTTCCTGATGATGATAGCTATAAAAATAGACAAGCGTATAAAATAGATTCTAAAGAAATTTTAGTAACTAATTATAAAGACCATACGAGCTTAGTTTTAAAAGGCTCTAATGTATTTTTTAATAACCATAAGATTGCAAGGAATGCCGATATTGAGATAATTACAGATAAGTCTCATCAAGTAGTTGAGCTAAATACTCCTGAAATTGGTAATTTAAGAGGTTTTGGTACATATTTTGGCTATGGTGCAGTATTTAGAATGCCAAAAGGACACACTTTAAAACTTATGCCTGTTCTTACATATAAAGATGGTGTAGGTATTGGTGCAATTGCTAGATATCGTACTCAACAAGGAATTATAGAGGGTGGTTGGAATACATCTTCTGAAACTTTGGTAGCTCGTGCAAGGTTGCAATTAACAGAAAATTTAGGTTTTACTGCTGCAAGAAATGCGTATATTCCCGATGGTATATTTGGTGCAAATAGGCCAGGATTGGGCGCTCAATTACAATATATTAAAAGTTATAAAATTAATGATTTAAAAGCATCATTTAGTAATGGTATTTATGCCGGTATTTTTAGCGAATATGAAAATGATGGAAAATATCCGGATTATACAACTACTAGATTTAGATACATTGGGCAATTATCAAAAAGTTTTTATACATATAAAAATAAAGAACAAGATTTTGAAATGATATTAAAAGGTATAGCTCAAGGTGCTGCAACTGTTTATGGTTCTGGTGAAACCCATGGGCTTGTTAGGGTTGGTCCTCAGCTTGTTACCAGATATAAAAGATGGGAACAAAATCTTGGTTATTTCTTAACGGGTCAACATGGCGAAAGTCCTTTTAGATTTGATGAATATCGTTATGGTAAATCAACTATTACTTTGAATGAAAAATTTTATATAACAAATAAATTTGCTTTTGGCTTTAGAATTTATCTTACTCCATTGGAAGATAATATCCATGAGGACTTTTTAACTGAGTGCAGGTTTTATGTAATGGTTGGGCCTCCTGATTTAAAACTTGCTTTATCTTATGACTTTGTTCGCGATATTGCGCATATGGACTTTATGTTTTTACTTGGTTCACAAAATTCAAGAATAAACTTTGATAAACTTACAACAAAAGATATTGATGATAAGCAAGAAAAGAGAGATTTTTATAAATATGCTAAACCTGTAAAAATCGAAAAACCCGAAAATATCTAATTTTCCATTAGTTTTTTGAATTTTTCATAGTCTTCTATAGTATCTATGCCTGTTGGATTTAGAGTAGTTATTGCTACTTTTATTTTCATATTATTTTGTAATGCTCTCAATTGTTCAAGACTTTCTTGTTTTTCCAGATAGCTTTGAGGCAATTGTGTCATTTTGATTAGGGATTCTTTTTTGTAGCCATATATTCCTATATGAGCATAATATGGGGCTTGATTTTTATTTCTTTCATAAGGAATTGGACATCTTGAGAAATACAGTGCGTTAAAATTATTGTCAAATACACATTTTACACAATTTGGGTTATTTATTTGATTAATGTCTTTTATTTCTCTAACGAGTGTTGAAATATCGCAAGTTTCGTCATTTATAAGAGTTTCTATTGCTAAATCGATTACTTCGGGTGTTATTTGCGGTTCATCGCCTTGAAGATTCAATATATAGTCAAAATCGTGTCTTGAAGCTATTTCTGCTATTCTATCCGAACCACATTGATGGTCTGTTCTTGTCATTTCAGCATTTCCGCCAAAATTTTTTACGCAGTTTAAAATTCTTTCATCGTCAGTTGCGACAATTACTTCATTTGCTAGTTTTGATTTTCTTGCTGCTTCATAAACATATTGAATAATTGGCTTATTTTTAACAATTAACAATGGTTTAGCAGGTAATCTTGATGAGCCGTATCTTGCTGGTATAACAATTGCAATCTTTTTCATGGTTTTTTTCTTTCTAATAATATTTTGCTCCAAGAGCAATTACTTTCTTTTCAATTTCATTAACTAAATCTTTTTCATCGGGTTCAATAGATAAGAATTTTTCGTACGCAACAAGTGCTTGTCTTTCTTCTCCGATTTTTTCATAGGTTTTTCCTAATTGATAGTACGCCATATAATTAGATGGGTCAAATTCAATCGCCTTTAGAAAATCGCTAACTGCAGCCGAATTTCTATCCATTGCCATATATACCAATCCTCTGTAGTAGTATAATTGAGAGTTTTGCGGATAGTTTTTTATTTCTTTTTCTAATGTTTCAAACGCTTTTACATATTCTTTTTTTTCATAATATGCATAAGCGGTATTTATTGAATTTGTTATGATTTTTTGATTTACAAAAGCAAGAAGGTTTTTGGCTTTTGTGTTTTCGCTATCTAAATTAATTGCTTTGATTAAATTGGCTTTTGCACTTTGAGCGCTGTTTAATTCAAAATATGTTAAGCCGAGATTATAATATATATCAGAATTAGTCGGATCAAGCTTCATCGCTTCTTTATAGAGATTCAAAGCGCTAGTTGGTTCTCCCATTTGTTTGTAAGTATTTGCAGCTGCTATATAATTTTGTGATGTCATTGGCACCATTGAAAGATATTTATCAGCAGTTGCTTTTAGCTCTTGGTATTTTTTGGGATTTTTTGCAATTGCTTTTTTTCTTTCGTATTCTATAGCTCTTTTTTCATATTCTTTTTGTTCTTTTTCTTTTTTTAATTTTGCTTGTTTGATTTTTTGTTTTTCGTCTGATTGTTGTTTTTTAAGTGCTTCTTGTTGAGCTTTTAATTTAGCTTGAGCTTCTTGTTGAGCTTTTTGTTTAGCTTGAGCTTCTTGTTGAGCTTTTTGTTTAGCTTGAGCTTCTTGTTGAGCTTTTTGTTTAGCTTGAGCTTCTT
>CALUZF010000083.1 GCA_944325165.1 Candidatus Gastranaerophilales bacterium | reverse complement strand
ATACGTTCTTGGTGAAGGTCTTGAAAAAAGACAAGATAATTTTGCACAAGAAGTTATGAGTCAAATTAAAGGTTAATTACAAATCTTGCTTAAAAGAGCCTGTTTTATAGCAGGCTCTTTTGTTATATAATTGTATTATGAAATTTATATTAGCGTCAGCTTCGCCAAGAAGAAAAGAAATATTAAAAAATAACGGCTATGAGTTTGATATAGTTCCGTCTTTATTCGATGAAAAAATTAATGGGCTTAAATATTGCGATGATTTAGTTATAAATTGTGCATATCAAAAAGCATTGGATGTTAAAAACAGGTTTGGCGATGATTGCCCGATTGTTTCAGCTGATACAGTTGTAGTTCATAATAATAAAATTTTAGGTAAGCCAAAAAATAAACTTGATGCTCAAAAAATGTTATTGGAGTTATCTAATGAAACGCATTTTGTTGCAAGCGCTGTTTGTATTTTGTATAAGAATAATGTCTATAAAGATGTTGAAAAAACCTATGTAACATTTAGAAAATTAAGTCTAGATGATATAGATAATTATATTGTTACAAAAAACCCATTAGATAAAGCAGGAAGCTATGGCATACAAGATGAAGGGTTTAATTTTGCAATTAAATTGGATGGAAATATAGATAATGTAATCGGATTTCCAATGAATTTGTTTAATAAATTGCTAAATTTGGTTATTTGAATTTATTATTCTGTTTATTCTTTCATTATATTTAGAAATCTCGTCTCTAATTGCATGAGGTATTGTTTCTGTAAGTAAAAGGTGGTTATTTCCATCTGTATTAAACATATTCTGAATTGTTTCGTATGCAATTAGTGGCAGTGCGTCAACTTGTTTTAGAATCAACATAAGATTTTTCACTCCAATTTGAATAAGATTATTTATTTTTTCTTCACTATGTACAAGGTTGTTTTCATACAAAACTTGCGCTGGCATATTTTTTTTACTGCATTCAAAAGTTGCATAATATTGTGGTATTATATTTGCATTTTCAATATGGGTATAGTGTTCAGACATTTTAGGACAATTTATGATACAAGGCTGATTTACTAATACTTCAATTCTTGATATATCATCAATTAAACTTGGATTTTTGCATAGGACATATTTTGAATATTCAGGTCTTACAATCACGGTATCATATTCTTTTAATAATTTATTGTAGTAATTTGTTTCATTTTCTACCGTGGGATCCTCAACTCTATTTGGACCTTGAAAGCGGTATACCGGTTTTGTGTGTGATGATATTATTTTTGCATTAGGATTTTTTTCTTTAATATAGTCTTTTAAAATATCTGAATATACCATAAAATCGCTATTAAATTCGAGAGCTATATCTAAAAGATAGTTTGCATATTCGTCTTTTAATTCTTCTTTTGTTATATTTGTTGAAGTAAAATCTAAAATAGGTGTCGCTTCAAGTTCTTTGATATATTTAAAGTGTTCATATAGAACATTTTTTTGTAATTTTTCTTTAACTCTGGGTATTGTGCCCCCAATCCATCTTTGTGCTGGTGTGCCATATAAGTTTACTTTTGGAGGTTTAAATCCATAAGATTTTATTTGGTTATATATTGCTCCCCATATTATGTCTGCTTGAAATAATAAAGGTAAGTTCCAGATTATATTTTCGTATTTATTTATATTTGTCATTGTTATCCTTTATTGTCTGTTTATTGCTTCATTTTGTTTGTTTATTTCATATTGTAAATTATCTATCATTGTATTTATAATAATTTGATTGTTTCCGTCTTTTATAAACATATTATCTATTAGAATTAATAATAATTCCAATGTGCTTATAGTCGTTCCTCTGCCTTGCAGCTTTAATATATTGATACCGTTTTTTACAAGTTTTTCTACAGTTTCTTTTTCGTGAATTAAATTATTTTTGAATAAATCGCAAGAGTTCATATCCATTCTTATGCATCTGAAGGTTTCGGCATAATTTGGCATTAAATTGTAGTTTTGCAGATATTCATAATGTTTTGTCATTTTTGGGCAATTTCTGATACAGGGTTGATTTATTAGCACTTCAATTCTTGATAAATCATCTATCAGATTAGGATTTTCGGCTAGAATTTTTTCTGAATATTCAGGTCTTACAACAACAACATCATATTCTTTTAATAACTTATTATAGTAATTTGTTTCATTTTCTATTGTTGGTTCTTCAATTTTGTCTGGACCTTGAAATCTACAATTTGCCTTAATTACTGATGCTGTTATTTTGGCTGTAGGTTTTTTTTCTTTAATATAATCTTTTAAAATATCAGAATATACAATAAAATTGCTATCAAATTCAAGTGCTATATCTAAAATAAAATTTGCATACTCGTCTTTTAAGCTTTCCTTTGTTATTTTTGTCGATGTAAAAGTAAATGTTGGTGTTGCATTATGGTCTTTGATAAATGTTAACCAATTTGTAAAGAATTTTTTGCTAAATTTTCCGTATAATCTTGGAACTCTTCCTCCTGCCCATATCACCGAAGGAGAACCGAACAGACTTGCTTTTGGCGGTTCTATATTAAAGTCTTTGAGTGTATTGTGTATTGTTGCCCAAATAGCATCATATTGAAACAATAAAGGAAGCACCCATTCGGTATTTTTATATTTATATATGTTTTCAATCATTAGTTGTTTAACCCCTGTGTATTTGAATGTTTTATGTATTTTTTATGATTTCAAAAATCAAACAATCGTCTTTTTGTTTTATTAGTTTATTTACAGCAAAATTTTTATAGTAAAACATAAAATTTGAAAAAATTTTAAATAATATTTTATTTTCAGAATTGTTTTCTTTGTTAAAAATACTCAATTTGTTAAATCCGAATTCTTTATATATTTCATCTTCGGAACAATTATAAAATTTTAAGCATTTAATCGGTGTTGTTGAGTGATAATTATTTATTATAGCATATTCTAATTTTAATTCAGTGTAGTGACTTGCAAAAATAAGATTTATACCACCATTTTTTAGCAATATTTCTTTATTTCTTTCATGGATTTCTTTTTGTATATTAAGCTCTTTTTTTAATGTTTCATTATAATAATTTGAGTTAATATCCGTTGTTTTATTTAGCGCATTTGTGTTTGCAATTTCTTTATAATCTCCGCCAAGTTTTGATTCTATACTTGTGTTTAATAAATCTTTTACAAGTGTAATTTTGTTTGGAGTTAGAATTGTAAGTATATTTTTGTTTGTTATATTTACAGTGGAATCAATGGTTGAAAACGGTATGTTGTCCGATGTTAAATATTTATATAAAAGCTCATAGTCTTCCTTTTGGTAAATATCAATTATTACTGTTTCTTTTTTGTCATTTAATAATTTTATTTCTTGCGCTAGAGACTTTATTTTATCTATTCTTGCTTGATAGAATATTTCTTCAGCATTTTTTATTGCCTTTGTTATTTCTTTATTTTTCTGCGTTTTGCTTATTTTTATTTTATAGCTTTTTTCTATTTGCTTGCTTTCAAAGAATAAGCAAGGTGATACACCTACCATTTTTTCATACAATTGAAAATATTTTTTTACGCTTATTCTGTTTGGATTTAAGTCGTTTGTGTCAAATTTTAATGTTAATTTTTCATAGTCATAGACTATTCTATCCATATCAAAAATGAATGCACAATTGAATTTAAGATTGATTTTGTTTGTAACTTTTTCAACGTTTAGATTGTTTACATGCTCCCATATAATTCTTTTCCAATCTGAAAAAATAATGCTTGAGCTGAATATATCTGATTTTTTTGCGATGTTGGTTTCATCAGTAAAATTAAATGTTGATTTGATGTTTAGCGTCTCAAAAAATGTTTTGGATTGTAAAAAATATTTTCTTGCAAGAAAATCGTCAACAAATAGTGCATGTAATTGTTGATTTTGTAAGTCCATTATGGTTGAAAATAGCAAAAAAGCGTAAAAAGTATCGCCATTTGATATGTTTATACTGACGTTATTTAGAAATAAATTTAATTTTTCTATGTCAGCTTCTGTTGTTTTATAGTTATATATTCTTTTTATTGCTTCGATTGCAATGATTAAACTTTCTTGGATTCCATCAAGTGTTTTTGTTTTTTTGATGTCTTTATATATTTCTTCTAGCTGTGAATCTTGAAAATCTTTATATTTGTCTGATTTAGCAATACTTTTATCAACTTCTTTTGTATTCATAGTTCCATCTTTCAGTATTTATAGAATTATAATATTTATAAATACTAATTGCAAGAAGGTTATTTATCATACAAATGACAAGCAATACCATTGATAAGCTTAGGTTTTTGTAGTATGCATTTTTCATTTGCAAAATTACATCTTGGGTGAAATTTACAACCTGATATAATTTCTGTAATTGGTGAAATTTGTCCTTTAATATTTTCGAGTTTCTTGCCTCTGTGGCTTGGAAGTGCGCCAAGAAGCGCTTTTGTGTATGGATGTAGCGGATTTTTAAATAATTTATCGCTTGAATTTGTTTCGACTATATCTCCTAAATACATTATTGTTGTTGTGTCACAATAATTAGATACAATTGATAAATCATGAGTTATTAAAATAATCGTCTTGCCTTTATTTTTTAAATCTATCAGCAAGTTTAAAATAGAATTAGATACAGTAACATCAAGCGCAGTTGTTGGTTCATCTGCTAAAATCAAATCTGATTTTGAAATTAGAGCCATTGCTATAATTACTCTTTGCTTCATTCCTCCTGATAGCTCATGTGGATATGATTTTAAAACGGTATCTATATTTTTAATCCTTACTTCTTCAAGTGCACCTTTTATGATATTAATCTTGTTTTCCCTGTTTTTTATTGAGGGAACTTCAAGGAGTTGATTTTCGATAGTATATAGCGGATTTAAGGACATAAAAGGGTCTTGAGGAATTAGCGAGATTGAATTTCCTCTAATTTTTCTTATTTCTTTTTCTTTTAGCTCTAAAAGATTTTTATTTTTATAAAGAATTTCTCCTGTTTTTATAATTCCATTTTTTGGAAGTAATTTTAGTATGGCATTTATAAATACGCTTTTTCCGCAACCAGATTCGCCTGCTATAGCATGGATTTTGCCTTTTTCAAAAGACAAGTTGATGTCGTTTAGAGCATAATAAAAATTATCTTCGATATTGAATCCTACATTTAAATTTTTAATTTCTAAAATTTTATCCACGAAAAATCCCTATAAATTACTATAGGGATTATAACATATTATAAAAATTTAACATTATACTTTAGTCAATTTATTTTCTTCGATTTTCGCTTTCATTTTTTTTCTTCTCATTAAATCAACAAAAGCTTCAAGTCTTGTAATATAGCCTGCTCTGCCTGTTTGTTCATCCATAATTAATGATAATATCGGCAGATTTATATCTTCTCTCATCTTTGGAAAAATGTTTTGGCTCATTATTTCTGGCATACAAGTAAATGGTGATACGTGTATTAAACCATCTACATTTCTTTCTTTTGCATATAAAACATCAGAAACACATTCAAGAGCATCTCCGCCTATATCTCTCATAAGATATGGTTTTGCAAGCCTATAAGCCCGCTCTAAGTGGGTTTCACCTTTTTTAAACATTTTTGGAATAATAGCGTCTTTTAAAAATGATGAAACAGTTAATGAACGTCTTACTTGAACACCCATTGCACCAAGTTCTCGCTCCATATATTGGTTAGAAAATTCATCATTTACAATATAAATTTCACCTGTTAAATCAACGTGTAATATGTCTCTGTTTTTATCAATTTCTACGCTTGAAATTTCTTTCAAACCTTGTTTTAAATTTTTAGCAAGTTCACTTGAGTTTGTTGATGTTCTTAATAGCTTAATTGCTTTATTATAGATTTTTTCGGTTTCGCCTTTTTTTATTTCTCTTGCTCTATAGTATGAAAGAAAATTTTGCAATTCATCAAGCGCAAACACTGTTCTAATAGCAAGATAAATTGCATTCATGATTTTAAAATAATTTTTACAACCACTAATTTTCATTAAGTAATCAAACATTCCTTTGATACCATCATATAAATTAAGCTCTATATAATTTGTATGATAGCCAAGCTCTTTTAACACTTGTTCAATGTTTCTTCCGTATTCTCCTAATCTGCAGATGCCCGGAGATGCAATCATAGAAACATAATCAACACCATTATCGAGCGCTTCCATAAAATTGCCTAAAATTAATTTATACGGAAGGCAGATTGCTTCTGGAGAATTTTTTGTTCCCATTGATAGTGTTTTTTTGCTTGTATAAGGAGGTATATACGGTTCGACCCCTATTGTTTTAAGTGCCATTTCCCAAGCAACATAGATTGTGCCCATATGTGGAAATGCAACTTTTATTTTTTTATTTTCTTTAGTCATATTTTCATTATACAACAAACATTTTTGTGGCAAAAAATAATATTTTTGTGTTTTGTAGGTATATGAAATTAAATAGTATATCAAATCTAAATTTTAATAAGATTTATCGTAAGGTTCATACACGTGATCCTATTTTGATTCAAGAGAAATTGCACCCTGCCTCTATTAATGATACGTATACTTTTTCATTATTTTCAAAAAATAATTCAGAAATTAATGAGCCGTCAGTTCTGTCAGATACCCAAAAAACCCTTTATTCAATCGAATTTGACAGGTTGTTAAATAAACAGGAGATTGCAAGAAGTCGCTGTGGCAATATTTATACAAGACTTAGACAAATGCATCGTTGTGGTTATCTTGATTTAAGATATGACATTTCAAGAGATACATTGTATGCGCTATTAAATTTAAAATATGAAACAATTTCTGCACTTAATGATAGCCAGCTTTATAGAATTTGCAAGTTTAATAATGGAAATAGAGATGTTAAAGATGGATTGGTAGAATTAGAAAAAGAATTTTCATTAGAAGAATTGCAAAGAATTTCGGAGCGTGAATCTTCAACAATTATAAATACTTGGATATCCAAAATGGTTCCAAACGACGATTCTTTTGTCGAATTAACAAAATATATTCATAAATTGGCAAGAAAATAGTTTTGGAATTATATTTTAAAACCCCTCTATTATTCAATAGAGGGGTTTATATTTTGTATTTAAATCAACTATTTGATTTCAACTTTAGCGCCAGCTTCTTCTAATTGAGCTTTGATTTGGTTAGCTTCTTCAACTTTTACGCCTTCTTTAATTGCTTTAGGAGCGCCATCAACTAAATCTTTAGCTTCTTTTAAGCCTAAACCTGTAATTTCACGAACTAGTTTTAATACAGGGATTTTGTTAGCGCCAGCATCAGCTAAAATTACATTAACTTCAGATGGAGCTTCACTTGCAGCTTCAGCACCAGCAGCAGGAGCAGCAGCAACAGCTACAGGAGCAGCAGCAGAAACGCCGAATTTTTCTTCCATAGCTTTAACTAATTCAGCAGCTTCTAATAATGTTAATTTTTCAATTGATTCTAAAATTGTTTCTACGTTACTCAT
>CALUZF010000082.1 GCA_944325165.1 Candidatus Gastranaerophilales bacterium | reverse complement strand
TTGCCTGCGGCATATTTATTTGTTAAACCGCTTCCGCATGCTGCCATAACTGCCCTTGAAGTAAGATTCTCAGAAGCAATTAATTCGATTGTATTTCTTTGTCTTTCTAATTCCAGACCTATATATTTTGCAACTTCGGGGTCTGTATTTTTTATTATATCTAATTCCATTTTTTCCTCCCGTAAATTATTATTATTCTAATTCTACCTTAAAAATATTTTTTGGGTAATTCTTTATATAAATATATATAAAATAAAAAAAATGGGGCTTTCGCCCCAAACTGTCTGGAATTAAGAATAGCTGGAAGTATGAAAAAGATTACTATTATATAAATATAGATGTTTGTTAAAAACAATTATGCACATGGGTAATCTTTTATATCCGTCGTAAAAAATAATAAGTGTACTTTTGACAGTAATTAATAAAAAAATTAAAAAAATGTCTAAAATTAACATATAGCTTGAAAAAAAATATTTTAAAATAGGGGTTGACAAATAAAATTTTTGGGTGCATAATAAAAACATAAAGAACAAGTGTTAAACAAACACTAAAAACTAAAAGAAACAAAGAGGTGAGATAACCAAAATGTTAACAATAAGTTCAATAAAAAATGTACAAAATACAATTAATAGAAATATAAGTTTTAAATCAGGCGTTCAATCTAACTATGGCGCTGACGTTATTAATAATACAAGCTCAAAAAATGAAGCAAGTTTCTTAACAGATTTCTTGGGTTCAATTAAACAATCTCCTTTATTTTTTGATACTTTCATGAAACGTCAAGCAAGTATTGAAAAAGGATTGGAAGCAGAAAATAAAATTAACACAATCGTGTAAAAAGCATTATCAACACCTAACAACACAATCTCGAAGCATAAACAACAACAATAGCCTTATCGATTATCGGTAAGGCTTTTTAATTTATCTATGGTTAATTGTAATTTTTACACTTTAAAGATATAAAATAAAATAATTTTACATTCCTTTATAAATAATTGTAGAGGAACAATGTTTAATGTAATCTTAACTAAAGTATTAGAATTTAAGGTAGTTTTTATTTATGTATGACAATGAATACTTTGTGGTAGACATGGCGTCTTGCACATCAACCGGTGAAATTATTAACAGTCTTTCGTTAGCTTTAGAAACTCTTAACCATTCTGGTAAAAAAATAGTTTTAAAATTGAATGAAAGTTATTTAAATCAATCTCAAATGCTTAGCATTCAGTCTTTAATAACAAGTTATGGATGTATTTTAGATACTGTTGAGACAATTAATCCCGATACGGCAAAAATCGCTGAAAATATGAATATTTTAGTTCAAAAACCTATTGAAAAAAGGGTGGATGATAGTTATGAAACTTCTTCAAATAAAGATTTTGAACCTTTCAGCATACAATTAAATAGAAAACCTGATGATATCGCGCTCAAAGATGTTACAGGACTTCATTTTGAAGCTGATTTAGATGCTATTCAAAAACAACAAAATGATATAAATATAAATTTGGATTTAAAAGAAGCAGGGGTTAATCCAAGAAGTGATTTTGAAACTATAGAAGAACAAATTTCAAATCAATATACAAAGCCAGAAGATATTATTCCAAATGTTGAGGAATATTCTAAAATTGTTTCTCCTATGGAATCGTTAGATTTTCCCGAAGTTCAAGTTGAAGAAAAACAAGAATTCGAAAATGCTGAAAAAAATTCAATTGGCGTTTATAAAAAAGCTTATGATGAAAACCAATTGCAGGATGATGAGTGGGAAGAAGTAGATTTCTATGAAACTCCTACGAATGACCCTGTAATATCTGATACAAAAAATACAACATATATCAACCAAACTTTGCGCTCAGGACAAATTTTAGAAGCTGACGGAAATGTAGTCATAATAGGCGATTGTCATCCGGGAAGCGAAATTCGTGCTGTTGGCGATATTACAGTTTGGGGTGTTTTATCAGGTATTGCCCATGCAGGATGCAAAGGAAATATTAATGCTAAAGTTCGTGCACTTAAAATGAATGCGGTACAGTTGAGAATAGGCAATTGCTATTCAAGACGTCCGGACGGTACTAATATTCCTTATATCATCAGATCATCTATATTTACACCCGAAGAAGCGCGTGTTATAGATGGTGAAATTATGTTGTTTAAGATTAATCAAAATTAAAGGAGCAAAATAAAATGGCAGGTTCTGTTATTGTTATTACATCTGGAAAGGGCGGTGTTGGAAAGACTACAACATCTGCTAATATCGGCACAGCTTTGGCTCATTTGGGTTATAAAGTTGTTTTAATCGATACGGATATCGGATTGAGAAATTTAGATTTATTATTAGGTTTAGAAAATAGAATTGTATATACAATAGTTGATGTTGTTGAAGAACGTTGCAAACTAAAACAAGCTCTTGTGAAAGATAAGAAAAATCCTAATTTGTGTTTGCTTGCAGCAGCTCAAACACGTGATAAATCTGCTGTTGATGCTGATCAATTAAAAGATATATGTGACAAATTAAAAGAAGAATTTGATTATGTTTTAGTTGATTGTCCTGCAGGTATTGAACAAGGTTTTCAAAATGCTGTAGCAGGTGCAAATGAAGCAATTGTTGTAACAACACCCGAGATGAGCGCTATTCGTGACGCCGATAGAATTATCGGTTTATTGGAATCTAAAGAAGGTGTTGAAAGATATCGATTATTAGTAAATCGTGTTCGTCCGAAACTTATTAAATCAAATGATATGATGGGTGTAGATGATGTTGTTGAAATATTGTCTTGTGACTTAATAGGTGTAATTCCTGAAGATACTAATATTATTACATCTACAAATAAGGGTGAACCTGTTGTAAATGATGAAAAATCATTGGCAGGTATGGCATATATAAATGTTGCAAAGAGAATAACAGGCGAAGATGTTCCTTTATTGGACATAGATGAGCCTACTAATTTTATAGATAAGATTAAGAAATTTTTTGCAAAGAAAGCGTAGGGCTAAAGAATGAAAGATATTTTTTCAGATTTATATGACAGAGTTTTGAGTTTTTTCACATCTCAAAGCGCAGACGATACAAAACTCGTTGCAAAAAGTCGTTTAAAAACTGTTTTAATGCAAGATAGAGTTGGTTTTTCAGAACGTGCTATGCAAATGCTTAAAGATGATTTGTTGAATTCCATTTCAAAATATTTAGAAATAGAAGAAGAATCTTTCGATTTAAGTATTGATGCTACTGAAAGCGCTACTGTTTTGAATTTAAGTATTCCTGTAATTAGAACAAGAACAGATGAAGAAATTGATGAAGCACTAAATGCCCAAGAAAAGCAAAAAATTGAAAAAACTCAAGAAATTGTCGGCGAATTAGAAGAACTTGTTAAAGAAAAAGCTCAAGAATTAGCTGAACAATTAAATGATGAAGCTCCAAAAGAAGATAAAAAAGAAGAAGTTGAAGAAAGCGAAAGCCTTCAAGAAGAAAAAGAAGAAAAGCAAAAAAAGAGCAAATAATCAAATCTTAAACATGGCTTGAAATTTAGTTATGTTTTAAATATGATTAAAGTTAGCTCATCACAATAACATAAGGAGAAAAACCAATGCAGGTTATATTAAAAAAAGATGTACAAAATATAGGTGAAGTAGGCGATTTAGTTAACGTTAAAGACGGTTATGCAAGAAACTACTTAATTCCTAATTCCTTAGCTGAAGTTGCAACACAAGGCGCTTTAGCTCAAAGAGAAAGAAATATTGCAAGAATTAAAGCTAAAGCTGAAAAATTACACCAAGAAGCTCTTAAAGCTAAAGAAGAAATTGAAAAAGTTGAAGTTATAGCACTAAGTGCTCGTGCCGGTGAATCTGGTAAATTATTCGGCACAATTACAACTAAAAAACTTGCTGAAGAATTATTGGCAAAATGCGGTATTGAAGTTGATAAAAAATCTATCATTTTAGATAGACCAATCAATCATATCGGTAATTTTGTTATGACAATTAAACTTTCTTCAAAAGTAAAAGCACAATTAAATGTTGAAGTTACTGCTTCTGAAACTATTAAAGAAGTTTTTGAAGAAGAAACAACAACTGAAGAATAAGGAAAAGTTAGAATAATCTTAGACCCTGTCAATTAGACAGGGTTTTTTGTTGTTTTGATTATTTTGCAAGGATTTCCAACAGCAAGAGAATTTGGAGGTATGTTTTTTCTAACCACGCTTCCTGCTCCAATGACTGAATTTTTTCCTATGGTCACACCGCCCAAGACAACAACATTCGCCCCAAGCCAAACGTTATCTTCTATTGTAATAGGCTTTGCCCATTGGAGATTTTTAATTCTAATATTAGCGCTCAATGGGTGTGATGTTGTAAAAAAGCCGTTATTTGGACCTACCATGACATTTTTCCCAAACGTAACCTTGGCACAATCTAAAATTAAAAGATTGTGATTAGAGGCAAAATTTTCTCCTATTTCTATGTTATAGCCATAATCGCACATAAAAGGCTGTTCAATAAAGAAAGTAAGACCTGTTTTGCCTATAATTTTACTTATAAGCTGACATCTTTCTTTTATATTTTCGGGGGACAGCTGATTATATTTAAAACACAAATTTTTACAATTCTGTCTTTCTATAAAAAGTTTGTAATCTAGCGAAGGGTTGTACATTTGCCCTTTTAGCATTTTTTCTTTTTCGTTTAAGGTGATTTTTTTATTTTTTATAACGTGTGCAATTAATTGTTTGCAAAATAAGGTATCTAACATAACTAAAATATGTTAAACAAAAACAAATTTTATTTTAACTCCTCAACTAGAGAATTCAGATTACTAGTTGCCAAAATATCCGTAATCTCTTCTTGCAATTTCTTTTAATTTAACTAAAGCGCTTTCTTTGTTGCCGTTGCAGGTTAAGTTACCGATTTTATTATTGTATTTATAAAATTGAATATTGCAGATTGTACCGTCTATAAAATATCTTTTTACTATTAATTCTTTGCAATTTCCGCTTCTTAGCGCGCTTATTAATTGCTCGTGATTTGGTTGGTCAAAAATTAGTGTATTATATGAAGAAACTACATTAACGCCGTTTTTATTTTTATAAGTGCATTCATACATTTTTGCATTTGCATTTTCTACAAACAAAAATACTAGACTTATTAGCATTATAAAGAATATTTTTTTCATAATACACCTAAATATCCAATCTTTTAGTACCACAAATTTTGAAAAAAGTAACCTTGAATTCTTTTATTATAAGCATTTTGTTGAAATTTGCAAATTTTTTTCTTCAGGAGTGTTATTTAGTTATAATGAAGAATATGTCGGGCATTATGGATAAGATTTTAACGCGTATTGGAAGCTCTAATGATTCTGAAATCGTTACAGCGAGCCTTGCTGCGTTTAAATTGATTTTTATTCCTGTTGCAACTATGTCAGATAAAGAAATTACACTAAAACAAAAAGCTTATGCAATAAAGCGTGATTTTGTAACGGAACTTGTTGCTCTTACGGGTTATATCGGAATTACAGGGCTTATTAAAAATAATTTTACAGCTCCTGTGTGTTCAAAATATTATAAACAAAAAGCTAGGGAGCTTGCTAAAGCAGGAAAACTTGATATAAATAGTGATGATTTTAAAACCCTTATCAATACAAATTCTAAGCTTATTAAAAAAAGTATAAAAGAAGCAACACTGAACAATCAAGAAAAAGATTATGTTAAAAATCTTCAAGGTTTGGCTGAAAAATTTTCTTTGCATTCGCCACAAAAATTATATACTAATACCAAAAAAACAATTTCTCATATTTGCGTTTGTACGCTTGCTTTAACTATTATTCCTATGATTACAAATAAAATTTTAGAAATGTATTCCAAAAGAAAAAGTAAACATCAAATTCAAAAAGATGTTTCAAATAAAATATACACACCTAATAAAATCGAAAAAATGTCTGAATATATGGCAAAAACAAGGATAGGAGGGCTAAATGTCTTTAATTATTAATGCCCTTACAAGTAATGCTGCTGCGGATTTTGTACAAAATTCAACTGCTCAAGTTTTATCCGAAGGATGTTTGAAAGCTATAGGCAGACCAACCTTTACTTTATTAGATAAATCAGCAGAAGAAAACGAAAGAAAATATAGCGCAACTAAAGAATTTCTGTATCAGTCTTTATCTATGGCTGCTTATTTTGCTATAATTTTTCCTTTTAAAAAGATAAGCTATAAATTTTTAAAATATTTTAAACCAATTAAAGATTTAGATGTTGTAAAAGCAAAAAATAAAGCCGAATTTGATGAATTATTTAAAAATATGCCCGAAGGCATATTAAAAACAAAAGTAAAAGGAGCAAATGAAGTAATATCTATTTTGGCTTCCGGTGTAATATTAGCTATGATTACTCCTCAAATAGTTAATAAAATAATTCATCCTATTATGAAAAAGCTTGGTATTGAAAAAAGAAAGACTCTAGATAGGAAAGTATAATTTATACTTTTATACTATCTTGATGTCTAATTATATTTATAAATCGTAGTCTTTATTATTAATGAATGATTTTTAGACTATTGATTATTTTTTTGATTTTTTTTATAAATTTTGCAAAAGCTAATAATATAAATGTTAGAACTTTTGATGAGCTTATTTCGTCCGCTTCTCAAACTAATAATGGCGATAGTATAACAATATTGGATAATTTATATTCTGATAGCACAATAGGAAGCACTTTTTCACTAAAGGATCTTACTTTTTTAGGACAAAATTTCAACATTGATGGAGGAAACACTTTTGGTGGTTTTTTATTAAATGAAGGTGGTTCATTTGATAAAGTCAGAATGATTAATTGTGCGGGTCAAGATTATAATACTTATGTGATTGCAGGGGCTATTTATAATTCGTCAAATCAGACAAATATTGCAAGTTCAGCTTTTAGTAACAATTATGCAGATGCACAAGGCAGTAATTTTGCAGTAGCAGGGGCATTGTATAATGAGAATGGCGGAAATGTTTCACTAAATGCAACTCTTTTTGATAATAATTATACTAACGGAGCAAGCGCTCAAGGTGGTGCTATTGGAAATGTGGGCTCAAATACGATTATCAATATTTATGATAGTGTATTTAATAATAATTATGCTGATGGCTCTGTTTTGTCTTATGGAGGTGCAATTTATAATAGTAACGGAGCAATTATGAATATTAAAGATAGCCTGTTTTATAATAATCATTCTTTAGCTAAAAGCAATGGTGTTTATTTATACGGTGGGAGTATTTATAATACAGGTGATATGGCGATTGATAACAGTTATTTTTCAAATAATTATATAGAAGGAAATCTTGATTCTTTCGCTTATGGCGGCGCAATTCATAATAATTCAAACCTTACAATTACAAATACTACTTTTGATAATAACTATATTACCTCTGATATTGATACTTCAGGTGGCGCTATATATAATTATGCAGATGGAAATGTAGTAATAGAAAACTCTCTTTTTAAAAACAACTATTTAAATGCCCAAAATAGTAGAGGTGGTGCAATTGGAAATCAAGGCACAATGTCTATAATAAATTCAACTTTTGT
>CALUZF010000081.1 GCA_944325165.1 Candidatus Gastranaerophilales bacterium | reverse complement strand
ACGATAATCAGCTACAACAGCAACTTTAGCATTTTCAAATTGTTTTTTGTAATATTCAAGTTTTTCGTTTTTGAATTCTTTAGTTGCCATTTTTTTGCGTTTTCTCCTTTCTTTAAGACTTCGCAAAAAATTTTCTCTAACAATAAGAAAGTTTTGCGAGTATAGTACGCAAAACAGCTCATAAGTTTAAATAAATAGTTTTATTAACTTTTGAACCTGGGCTGGAAATTAAGACATAAGTCACCAACCGTCTTTGGTACTAACTTTATGATATCTTCTCAAGGTTTTTTGTCAACAAATTTCTTTACATAAATTAATATTCTCTAAAATTTTGGCAATTATTTTTTTTAGTCAATTTTTTTTATTTACTCATAAATATTTATGTAAATAAAAGTTAATAATTCTGTCGTTTTTGCTTTTAAAATTTTATTTATGTGGTATAACTTAATTTCCTATTGAAGAAGTGTGTATGCAAGTTACAAAAGAAAAAGTATTAAAAGATTCATATTTAAGAAAATATTCGGAACTTATCAATAAAATTGCCAAAGTTGAGTATAAAACTCTGGGTGCTCAGCACTTAATTGAGTTTGATGAGCTTGTAAATATTGGTTTTCAAACTGTAAATATTTTATTTTCAAATGGTAATATTTCGGCTTTTAATGAAAGCTATATTTCAACTGCAATAAAGTGGGCGATTAGAAATGAGTTGAGAAGTCGTTATCGCTGGTACGGTGTTCGTCAAAATCACGATTTAACCGAAGAAGAACATGAAGAGCTTAGAGATGCCATCTATAAAACTATTTTGTCGACCGATGAGATGTGTGATGGTGAAAAAAGCTTTGAAGTTAAAGATGCAAGAATGACTCCCGAAGAAAGCTGCGAGTTTGCTATGATGGCAAATGCCATTAAAAATGCCGTTATGCTTTTACCTAAAAGAGAACGTGAGCTTATTGAATCTAAATTTTATTCAGATAAAAAATTATGTGAATTATCTGATGAATTTTCTATTTCTCCAAGCAGAATTTCAAGAATAATTAAAAACGGCTTAGATAAAGTTAAAGATGAATTGCTTAAAAGCGAAGCAGTTTAGGCTTTTAATACATTTTTATAATTTTATCTATAGAATTTTTAGCTAAATTATATATTTCATCAAGCTGTTCTTTTTTAAAGGGTAATCCTTCTGCAGTTGTTTGAAATTCAATGATTTTACCGCTTGAGGTCAAAACTATATTCGAATCCACTTGGGCATTTGAATCTTCTTTGTAACATAAATCTACCATAACCTCATTATCTACAATACCTGCAGATATTGCACCAATAGGCTCGATTATAGGATTTTCTTCTATGATTTGTTCTTTTAGCAATTTATCTACCATATCACGCAAAGCAACGTACGCTCCGCAAATTGACGCTGTTCTTGTTCCGCCGTCAGCTTGAATGACATCCGCGTCTATAATAAACGTTTTACCTTTAATTTTGTTTAAATCTAAACAAGCCCTTAAAGAACGTCCGATTAATCTTTGTATTTCTTGCGTTCTTCCTGATAATTTTGTTCTTTCTCTTTGACATCTTGTTTCTGTGCTGGAGGGTAAAAGAGAATATTCGGCGGTTAGCCAGCCTTCAGTAGAGTCTTTATCCATCCATTTTGGTATAGCATCTTCATAATTTGCACATACTATGACTTTTGTATCTCCAAATTCTACTAAAACTGAGCCTAGCGCATGTTTTGTGTAGTTGTGTGTAAAAGTAATTTTTCTTAATTCATTATTTTTGCGATTATCAATTCTCATAATTCCCTCGTTTTTTATTAATCTTAGCACAATTTATAATTTAGGATTAGATTTTTTTCTGATTAATTTTTGCAAGAAAAAACGTATGATTATTAGGGTAAATCCTCAACTCTTCTGATTGCTACCCCTCCTTTTTTATGGAGGGTTTTTTTATTTTTATTTAAATTTATAAAAATTTACAATTAATATATAAAAGTTATATACTAATTTATTTGGGTATTATTTATGTACAAGTTGTTCTCTTTTCCACTCCTTCCTCCATATGCAGATTTTATAGCATTAATCCGCTTTTTCGCGGATTTTTTTTATTCTTGTCGTAGTTTTAATAATCTCATTGCCTCGCATGTTACCCAAAGAGCCCAGCTTCTTCCGCTAATTGTTGAATATTCATCTATTTTTTTCATTATTTCATTATTTGAATAGTGTCTAAAGTTTGAAAAGCCTTCAAGGTAGTTAAAATGAGGAATGTTGCATAACGAAGATAAATTTGAGTTTGCTAAGTCTGTTTGAAGTGCTCGTATTGAAGCGGGTGTGATATTTACTATGCCCATTTCTCCTACTTTTTTGGCGTCATTTTCTAAAGAGCGTTTTACAATATTTTCTTTTGGAATGTCTCCTCTTTCTTCGATTATTTTTTTCATAATATCAAGTGAAGTACCCGTATTTGTGTAATCTAAAATTAATATTTTTCCTGCGTCTTTTTTTGCTATACCTTTTTTTGTAGCGTATTTCATTAATGCATCTATGTTTTCAAAACGTGATGCGTATGTTGGATATATGTTTCTCATAGGATGATGATTTATATCTCCCATATTTCTTAAATCGCTTATAGGCAAAAATATTACTCTTGCACCAATATTTTGCATAACTTCGGCTATAAGCGCAGGGCTTGTTCCTATTGAAACTAGTGTATAATTTCTATCGTATAATTTATCATAATATTCTTTTAATCCTATTGCTATTTTTGCAAGCGTTGTAGGGTCTGTATATAACTCTCTTTCTTTATCACAAGTTATGTGACATTGATTTATTGTGTATGGGTGATTGTTTATTATATCCATACATTCTTGAGTAGTTGTTTTGCCTGATTTTGAGATAAAATCTTTATAGTAAGTTTCTTCATCTTTAACTTTTCTCTTTAAAATTCCTCTCATAGAAATTGAATGGTTAAAATTGGCTGCAAGATGCTGTTTATTTTGATAGTAATTTTTTATTAAATTTATTTTCATAGCTCTTATACAAAAACCAAAAAAATTAAAATTTGCGTATTAATTTGTTGACCAAAAATCATTAACAGACTAAACTAATGTTAAGAATAATTTTATGAGGAGCAAAAAATGGTTAAAATGTATTATGCTGCCGACTGCGATTTAAACAGATTAAACGGCAAAACAGTAGCTATTATGGGTTATGGTTCACAAGGTCATGCGCATGCGCTAAATCTTAAAGATTCTGGTGTAAATGTTGTTGTGGGACTTTATGAAGGTTCTAAATCTAAAGAGAAAGCCCAAAAAGCGGGTTTAACAGTTATGAATGTAGATGAAGCAGCTAAAGTAGCGGATATAATCATGATTTTGCTTCCAGATGAAAAGCAGGCAAGTGTTTATAATGAATCTATTAAGCCATATTTGACTGCAGGAAAGACTCTTGCTTTTGCGCATGGTTTTAATATTCACTACAATTTGATTGAGCCTCCTAAAGATGTTGATGTTATTATGATTGCTCCAAAAGGTCCAGGTCATACTGTAAGAAGTGAATATGTCGAAGGAAAAGGTGTTCCATGCTTAATTGCAATTCAACAAGACGCTACAGGAAATGCCCTAGCTAATGGTTTAGCTTATGCTGCAGGTATAGGCGGAGCTCGTGCTGGTGTTATTGAGACTACATTCAAAATTGAAACAGAAACTGATTTATTCGGCGAACAAGCTGTTTTATGCGGTGGTGTTTGCGCTCTTATGCAAGCAGGTTTTGAAACATTAACCGAAGCAGGCTATGCTCCTGAAAATGCTTATTTTGAATGTATTCATGAAATGAAATTAATTGTTGATTTGATATATCAAGGCGGATTTGAAGCTATGAGAAAATCAATTTCAAATACTGCTGAATTTGGCGATTATGTTACAGGAAAACGAATAATCACAGAAGAAACAAAGAAAGAAATGAAAAAAGTATTATCAGAAATTCAAGACGGTACTTTTGCTAGAAATTGGATTAACGAATGCAATACAAATCAAATTCATTTTAAAACAACAAGAAAATTAAAAGCTTCTCATCCATTGGAATCTGTTGGAAAAGAGCTTCGTAAAATGTATTCATGGAATGAAGATAAGTAAGGATTAAAAATGTCAGACGAAAATGCCTTATCTATTGATGACGTTAATATTTGGTTAGAAGAATATCATTTGACCGATGATGAAAAAACCAAAAAAAAGCTAAAAGAATTAGTGATTTTGGCTTGTATGCCTATAGTTAAAAAAGTTGCTCGTTCATTGGCTCGTCGTTCTACCGACCCTGTTGAAGATATAACCCAAGTCGGTTCTTTGGGTTTAATTAAAGCGGTTGATTTATATAATCCTGAAATTTCAAAGAATTTTAAATCTTATGCAACATATCTTATAACAGGCGAGATAAGGCATTATCTTCGTGACAAAACTACAATAATCCGTGCGCCTAGAGAAATTAAAGAATTATCTTATAGAGTTCATAAGCTTACTATGGAATTAACCGAGAAGTTAGGAAAAACTCCAACTGATAAGGATATTGCAGATGCTCTGCAAATGCCTCAAGAAAAGGTCGAAGAATGTAATAATCTAGATAGGCGTACAACTACAATATCAATTGATCAGATAATCGGCACTGATGATAATTCTATTTCTTTGGTTGAAAAAATTGAAGATGAAAGTCAAAAAGAAGCATTTAACAGTTACGAAAATAGAATTATTCTTGATGATGCAATTAAAAGGCTTGAGCCAATTGAACAAGAGCTTGTGGTTTTAAATTATTATGAAGGTTTAAACCAAAGAGAAATTTCTGAAAAATTAAATATTTCTCAAATGCAAGTTTCAAGAAAGTTGAAAAAGGCTATTTCAAAACTTTTTGAAATAATTACTAAAAAAGGTTTGCATAGATATGAATGATTTGGAGCTTTTGCCTGTGGGCTTTATTGCTTCTTATGTTTTTATTTTAGGCTTATGCGTGGGCTCTTTTTTGAACGTTGTTATTCTAAGAGGATTATCTAAGGAAGACATTGTTTTTTCACGCTCAAAGTGTCCTAAATGCAACAATCAATTAAAATGGTATATGAATATACCGTTATTATCTTATATTTTTTTAAGAGGAAAATGTGCTTTTTGTAAATGCAAAATTTCAATTCAGTATCCAATCGTAGAATTGCTTTGCGGGCTTATTTTTCTTTTTATATATTTTTCTTTTGGCTTGAGCTTAAAAATGTTATTTTTATGGATAATATTTTTTCTTTTTATTGCAATGAGTGTCACTGATATTAAAGAAATGGTTATAATAGATATCCATGCTTATATTTTGTGTGTAGTTGGGCTTTTATATTCCTTTTTAAATTTAGGCGATATAAATATAATTCAATCTTTAATTGGTGCATTTTTTGGCTTTGTTGTCATGGAAGCTTTGGCAAATATTGGAAAATTGCTTTGCGGTTGCAGAATGTTTGGCGAAGGAGATAGTTTAATTGCCCTTGGTTTAGGTGCGATTTTTGGCTATAAATCTTTTATTATTGTTCTTGCGCTTAGTATTTTAATTCAATCAATTTGTGCTATTCCTATATTATCTTATAATTCTTTTAAAGATAAAAAAAATAAGCTCGGTGTTTCTTATGCGCTTGTATTTGTTTCAATTATTGCTTTAATTTTAAACAATGTTATTGAATTAATAGAAAATGAATTATGTTATCTTTCTTTGGTTATTTTTATTTCAATAATTTTAATTTGGGCATTGATTAATATTTTATCTGAAATTAAAAATAAAAAGAATTTAATTGCAAAAAATGAGGAAGTTAAATTTAATTTATTGCCTTTTGGGCCTGCAATGCTCATTGCTTCAACAATATGTATTTTTTATCTTCCTCAAATTAAAAGTTTTATTTTGAATTATATTAGCTGAGCGCTTGTTCAAAATCAGCTATAATATCTTCTATATTCTCAAGTCCGGCAGAAACCCTTACCATGCCGGGGTTGATACCACAGTTTACGAGTTGTTCATCTGTTAGTTGTCTATGTGTGGCACTTGCTGGATGTAACACGCAAGTTCTTATATCTGCTACATGGACTTCTTTTGAAGCAAGCTTTAATTTATCCATAAATTTGATTGCTTCTTGCTTTCCGCCTTTTATTGTAACGCTCATAACTCCTGATGTACCTTTAGGCAAGTATTTTTTTGCAAGTTTATGATATTTATCATTTTCTAAATTAGGATAGTTTATTGATTCGATTTTAGGATGACTTTCAAAGAACTTAGCTAATTTTAGACCGTTTTCACAGTATCTTTCCATTCTAAGAGCTAGTGTTTCAAGTCCTATATTTAGTAAAAATCCGCTCATGCCAGAAGGGTAACATCCAAAATCTCTCATTAATTGAGCTCTTGCTTTGATTATAAAAGGACAATTTGGATAATCTTTTACATATATTGTTCCATGGTATGATTCGTCTGGTTCTGTAAAATCGGGGAAATTGCCGTTTGCATAGTTAAATTTTCCGGAATCTACAATAACACCTCCAACTTGCAGAGCATGACCATCCATATATTTTGTTGTTGAATGTATAACAACATCTGCGCCAAATTCAATTGGTTTGCATAAAATTGGAGTTGCAAAAGTATTGTCTATAATTAATGGAATACCGTTTTTGTGTGCTACTTTTGCAAATCTTTCTATGTCTAATATTTGTAAACTTGGATTGGTTAATGTTTCACCAAATATTGCTTTGGTTTTTGGTGTTATCATTTTTTGAATTTCTTCTTCGGTTGCATCTACGTCAATAAAATCAACAGTTATACCTATTTTTTTCATTGTTACTGCAAAAAGATTTACGGTTCCGCCATAAATAGCACTTGTTGAAAGTATTCTCTCGCCTGCTTTTGCAAGGTTTAGAATGGAAATTAAGCTTGCAGCTTGACCTGATGTAGTACACATTGCTGCAACACCATTTTCTAAATCAGCAATTTTCTTTTCTACGCAATCAACAGTAGGATTTGTAAATCTTGAATAAATATGAGCTTTTGTAGGGTCGTCAAAAACCGCTGCAATTTCTTGTGTTGAATTAAATCGAAATGTTGTGCTTTGGTATATCGGCATGACCCCAGGGCCACCATTTTCGGGTGTATAACCGCTATGTAGGCATTTTGTTTCATCTTTCATATTTATTCTCCTTATTTATCTATGTGATTATAACATATTTTTGATAGCATTTATATTTTGTTTGTAATAAAATTAACTTATAAATTTTGTTAGTATATAAGGAGGTCAAATGGCTCGTATTGAACTTACTTCAGAAATTGAAGAAAAATGTTGTGTAGCACGTGGCATAAAGGGTGAACCTGCTCCAATCCCTCAAGAAGGACTTTGGACAAAAGCTAAAGAAATTAAAGATATTTCAGGTTTAACTCATGGTTGCGGTTGTTGCGCTCCTCAACAAGGAACTTGTAAATTAACTTTAAATATTAAAGAAGGTATTATTCAAGAAGCTTTAGTAGAAACTATCGGATGTTCTGGTATGACACATTCTGCTGCTATGGCTGGTGAAATTCTTCCTGGTAAAACTCTTTTAGAAGCATTAAATACAGACCTTGTTTGTGATGCAATTAACGTTGCTATGAGAGAATTGTTCTTACAAGTTGTTTATGGT
>CALUZF010000080.1 GCA_944325165.1 Candidatus Gastranaerophilales bacterium | reverse complement strand
TCAACCCCAAGAATATCAACCCCAAGAATATCAACCCCAAGAATATCAAGAACAATACCAAGAACAACCTCAAGAAGAAATTCAAGAATATAGGCAAGAAGAAAATAAAATTGAAGAAATTCCTCAAAATACAGAAAAAAAATCTGTTGCCATATTCTATGCTCAAGATTCTTCTCAAGAAAAAATTAACAACATAATAGAATTAAGAGACTACATCGCAAAGTCAAAAAAAGAAGATGTATCCCTAAATCATATAATGTCATTAATAAATGAAATATCAACTCAAGCAAACACCAATGTAATAGAGCTTCAAGGAGTTTTAGAACATTTAAAAAACAATAATAACCCAACCAATTTAATAACAAATTCTCAAAGCTCTATGTTTTCAGAGCTCCTAGATTCACTAAAAACTTCATATAGTCTTTATAAAAATGAAGAAAATAACCAATTAAATTTTATACCTTTATTTGGACTATCAAATGCTTTTATTTGCGAAGGATGTTCCTATAAATATATAAACAAAAACCCCGAATTAAAACCGCCTGTTTTAGAATGTCCAAAGTGCAAACATACAATGTATACTGATATTTATGCACAATCTGAAAATGAAAAAATTAACATAGATTACTATAATGAGGCTTTAGACAACCTCGCAAATTCAAAAATTTGGCTTTTAGTTCACCCGTCATTTAGCGATAAAATAAGTGCTTCTTTAATCAAAACTGCGCTTAAATTAAGCTCAAACGTCGAAGAAGTCTTTATTTTAGACAAAGATATAAACACAAGAGAATCTTACAAAAATTTGATTATGGAATTAAAACCTAATATTAAAGTCAATATTCAAAATACAGCTTTAGAAGATTTTTTCAATATTATTTAGGAGAATAAATTGAAAAAAACCTTTATGACAGAAGCAATAAACCTTAAAAACTATCCTTTAAATGATAACGATAGTATAGTTGTGATGTTTTCAAAGACAAAAGGTTTAATGCGGGCAGTGGCAAAAGGTGCAAAACGTCCAAAATCAAAGCTGGGCGCTAGGATACAGATGTTTATCGCAAATCAATTAATGCTTCTTGAAGGCAAAAACCTTGACACAATAGCGCAAGCTCAAAGCCTTAATACATTTTCAAAAATAAGAAGCGATTTGGATAAAATTTCATATTCTATGTATATAGCAGAGCTTGTTAATACTTTTTGCTCAAATGATTATAATAAAGATGAAAATTATTCTGAAATTTATGAGTTAATATTTTTGGCCTATGAAAAAATCGCCCAAGCAAAGACAAAAGAAGAAGTTATTTTATATACTCTAAAATTTCAAATTAAATTAATGAATCTTTTGGGCTGGGGGTTAGATTTTGAATATTGTTCAAAATGTCAAAAAAATATTAATGAAGAGTATGAAGGAAGTTGTCTATATTCTTATACTCTAAATGCTTTTTTATGCCCTCAATGTTCAACAGATAGCACTTCAGGAATTAAAATCCACAATAAAATAAGGCTCTTTTTAAATGAATTATCAAAAACAAAGTATGATGAAAAAACAAAGTATGATGATTTAGCTAATTTTTTAGTATTAGAAAAGTGCTTTTTATTTATGAAAAAATATATTGATAATTTAAGCAACAAAAAAACAAAAATTTTTGAAGTTTTAGAAAAAACGATGTTGGTATAAAATGAAAAAAATTCTTGGAATATTACCTCATAGCATAGGTGGCAGGCTTACAACCTCAAGCATTTTGGATGGTTTTGAATTAAATAATTATAAAGTAATTATTTTTGATGAGCTAAAAAATGAAGATTTTAACAATTATCTCGATGATAATTATGATTATATTGTAGGGTATGATTTTTCGCCTATTAAATTAAAAATTGATTATAAATTAGATATTCCAACTATTGCTTATTTTTCCGATGTAATTCAAGATAAAACCTCTGGAGTTGGGTATCTTGAATATAATAAATATTTAAAAAATGAAGATATATTTGTTTTTTATTGGGATAGAAAGCTAGCAAAAAAAGATGGGTACTTCTATCAACCCCATTTTGTAAATACGAATATTTATAAAAATTTTTCAACTCCAAAATACGATGTAATGTTTATGGGGCGGCTAGATACAGATTTAAGACTTAATATGTTTATAAAATTAAACAAATTGCTTCCAAATTTAAATTTTTGCTATTGGGGAATTGAAAAACATTATCTTGACGCAGTTAAAAGATGTAATAATTCTGATAAAGAAATTTTAAAAAAAGCATATCGTGGTTTTATTGATAATGAAATTGATATGGCAAAAGCGATAAACGATACAAAAATCGTCTATAACATAAATGCTCAAGGAATAAGTTCGCTTAATTATCGCTCAATTCAAGTTTTAGCTTGCGAAAGACTTTTAATTTCAGATAAACGAGAGGAATTAGATAATTTCAACAATATAATTCCAATTTATGAAAATATCGAAGATTTAGCGCAAAAAATAAAATATTACTTGAATAATAAAGACGAATATTTTAATATAACTTCTACATGCAAAGATATAATAAAAGAAAAATTCGATAGCAAAATTTGTGTTAAAAATATGCTATCAAAAATTAATTGAGGAGAAAAAATGTTTATATTAAATAACCCTTATGTATCAGATTTTTTAGTTGAAACTATAAGAAAAAATAACTATAAAGTTTTAGATAATGAAATTGCAAGAAATTATTTTTCACCTTATGAATTAACAAATGAAAAAGACGCGCTAAGGGAAAATATTTTCTACACAAATTCTGAAAATTCCATTGATTGGATAATGGAGAATATGCCCCAATCTGATTTAGCTAATATGATAAAAATAAGCAAAGATAAAATTTTATTTAGAAAAATGTTATCTAAAATTTATCCTGATTATTTCTTTATGGAAGTTAATTTAGAAGAAATCAAAAATCTTAATTATAAAAATTTAAAATATCCTTTTATATTAAAACCAAGCGTAGGTTTTTTGAGCTTTGGAGTGTATCCTGTTAAAAATGAAGATGAATTTAAAAAAATTATTTTAAATTTAGATAATGATATTGCTAATTTTAAAAATATTTTTCCAACAAGCGTTGTAGATACTACAAAATTCATCATAGAAGAAATGATAGATGGTGAAGAATACGCACTTGACGCTTATTTTGATGAGAATGGCGAAGCTACTATTTTAAATATTTTTCATCATCCTTTCTTTGATGAAAATGATGTTTCAGATAGGGTTTATTACACTTCAAAAGCAATTATTCAAAAATATCTTAAACCTTTTAAAGAGCTTTTAGATAAAATCGGAAAAATTGGCAACTTTAAAAACTTCCCGTTTCATTTGGAATTAAGAGCAAACGAAAAAAATATAATTCCAATTGAAATTAACCCTCTAAGATTTTGCGGTTGGTGTATAACAGATATTGCTCAATATGCTTGGAATATAAATATTTATGAATATTTTGAAGAAAAGAAAAAACCAAATTGGAATGAAATTTTAAAATCAACAAATGATGATTATTTTTATTTCACAATAGGCGATGTCGATAATTCAATCAAAAAAGATGAAATAAAATCAATTAATTATGATAAATATCTAAAAAATATTTCAAATCCGCTTATAATAAGAAAAATCGACTATAAAACAAAACCTGTTTTTGCAATTGTTTTTGCAAGATGTAACAATTTAGATGAAATAAAAAATATATTAAAATTAAATATGAAAGATTTTATTGAATTGGAAAAACGCTAATTCCCTTGATACCGTTTTTTTGGCAAGCTCGAATAATTAAATCAATATCAAAAATTGTATGATAAGATTTTAAATTAATAGTCTTTGAAATACCGCCATCAAGATATTTTTGAGCTGTTGCCATAGTGTCAATTTCGCTCCAATAAGTTGCATATTCATTACCCACAGGCTCAATCGATGGAGTTGTCTTTAATATTCTTGATATTGTTCCGCTTGGAGAAATACAAGTTCTAATATTTTTTAAAGTTGCTTGATTATTAATTATCGAAAGACATTTTTCAAGAAGCTCCAAAGATTGCTTAGAGCCATAAATATAACCCATTTTATTTAATAAATCTTGATAACCTAAAATACTTATAAAACCATCTGGTGCAATATTTTTTAGACCTGAAGCTAAAATATTTGACGCTTGTGATAATAAATTATAGTCAATTTTTTTATTTTTTTCATCGTAAAATCTTGATAAATTAACTTGCGCTAAAGTTAAACCTTCATTTTCATTTAATTTAGAAGCAGCACAGCTATCGCAGATAAAATCTTTATCATTTGAAAAAATTATTGCAGGTTCACCTTTTTTTCGCATTGAATTTAAAAGCTTAATATAAATCTCTTTAGCAGAAATTTTTGTGCCATCATCAAGAGTAATTTCACTATCATTATCAACTTTAGATAAAAATTCATCATCCATCACAACAGATAAATCAAAACACCAATCATCATAACTTTCGCTATCTTTCAATGAAATAAAATCCATAATATCTCTATGATTTATATTTAAAAGAGCAATACCTGCAGGAGGTCTATTTACTTCAGATTGTCTATATTTAAAATAGCTATTTATATATTTAATTTTTTCAATAGGATGAGCAATATTTGAAAAATTAATTCCAACACCAACGCCTTGTTTAACATATTCTTCTAATAGAGCACAATTTTGAACGTTTGTCTTTTTTTCATCTAATTTTATTGCAATAGCACTTTTTGGGTTATTGATATTACTATAAACATTGCTTGAAAAACTTACATATCCGTCTTTTAAAAAGTTAAAAAGAGAATTTGCCATACTTGTATCAGAAAAAATTTTTCTTGAAAAATCGGCTAAAAATTCATTTATGTCTTGATTTTGAGAGATGATTTTTCTATCAACAAGAGGTTTTTTATTTAAAAATCTGTTTTCACATTCAAAACTATCCTGCCTTTGTCTAACAGAAAAAGTCTCATTTGAGTGCATTTTGATATTTTGTAATCTTGTGATGGCTATTGGTCTTATTTGCATTTTACAAATTTTTTAAATCTTGAGTTGCATCTAATTTTTTTACAAGTGCTTTTATGTCGCCTTTGAGCTTAAAATATTCTTGGAATTTTTTTGTTGTTCTTATATTAAAACTTCTTCCATTTTTATCTTTTGATCTTGAAATCAAGCCTTGCTCTAAAAGCTCAGCAATATGTTCATAAGCGCTAGGTCTGATTTCTTTTAAGTATGATTGTCTGATTGGCTCTTTTAGTGCAATAACAGTCAAAGTCTTTATAACAGCAGGACTTAATTCAACAGGACACAATTTTTCAACTATATCCATATGCTCTGCCTTAACTTGAATAATATAGCCATCTTCATCATCAATTTCAAGCGCACCATTTCTTGAAGAATAATCAAACATCAAATCAAGCAAAGCCTCTTGTACCTTTTCTTCATCAACTTCTAATATTTGAGCAATCTCATCTGGCTGCATCGCTTTAGATGTAATAAATAAAACCGCTTCAACTTTCGCTTTTAAAACTTCAACTTCCATTAATTTTCCTCTTTGTTTTCTTTTTGGCTTGCTTTTCTTACGAATAATTTTCCATAAAATTCCTCTTGAAAAATTTCATATTCATCTTCACGAGCCAAGAATAACAACGCAATAAATGCCGAGCTTTTATCAAAGCCAAGCAAACACAATTCTCTTAATTCAATATTTTCTTCTCTATTTAATATTTGAGCAAGATTTTGCCTCATACGCTCTACGACTTCTTCAACATATTCATCATGCGCAAGCTCTTTAATTTCTTGAGCTTTTAGCGACGCATAATTTCTTACTCTTCTTTCTTTTCTATCTAGAGCCGATTTTATTGCATATTTTTTTTCTAATTCTTCATAAAATTGGATATGACGAATCAAATCTTTTAAAGTTACGTTTCTTTTACGATTTAACCTTACAGATGTTCTTCTCTGCAATACCTCATCAAATGAAACAATGTTATTTGTAGGTATTTGCATTTGTTCAAAATCATCATCAAAACTATCGTCTTCAAAGTAATCCAATGGTTCTGGGTCAAAATCGCTAATTGATATACCTTGAAAAATATCTGATTTAATTTTTAATAATGTTGATGAAAACAAAATTGCTTTTCCAACAGAGCGCAAGTTATCCTGCTTTAACTCTGAAATTCTTGCCATATATTTATCATACAAATCAACAATATCAATATTCCAAGGGTCAATTTTACCCATTCTAACTAAATCTAAAATAATTTCAATAGCATCTGTTTGAACATCTTTTTTGATACCGGATTTTGAAATAAACTCGGTATTTTCGCCAAAATCAACGGTTCCGTCTAAAACCTTGATATCATTATAAATCTTTTTATTTTCCGCATAAAAATTAACTGCTTCAGACATTATTCATCCCTTAATTTAACTCCGGAGATTTTAGTTACCCCTTTATCCTTTTGAGTTACGCCTATCATCCTATCGGCATTATCTAACATCGGCTTTCTTAATGATACTACCACAAATTGAGCAGTTTTTGATTGATTTGTAATAATTGTTGATAATCTTTCAACATTTGGTCCATCCAAGTGCATATCAACTTCATCAAAAGCATAGAATGGGCTTGGAAGATATTTTTGAATAGCAAACACAAAAGCTAATGCAGTCAATGATTTTTCACCACCTGACATGCCTGCTAATTTTTGGTTTTTCTTATCTCTAATATTAGCTTCAAAAGTCAAACCACCGCTAAATGGGTCACTTTCATTTTCTAATACAAGCGTACCGCTGCCTTCTGAAATTTGTGTAAATACTTCTTTAAAGTTATCATTAATTGCCCTATAAGCCTCTAAGAATGTATCTTTTTTAAGGCTTTGATAGCCATTCATTCTTGATTTTATCTCATTTTTTTCATTTTCAAGAGTTAAGACTTTTTCTCTATATGAATTTTGACGCTCCATAACTTCATCGTATTCAGTTAACGCCCTCATATTAACAGGTTCAAGCTCGTCCATTTTCTTTTGCAATTTTGATATTTTGGCATTTATCTCATCTAGGGAAATTTCTGTTTTTTCAAGCTCTTTATATTTAATTCCTGCTTCTTCAAATTCTTTTATGATGGCTTCAAGCATAGGCTCCAACTCGCGCCTTCTTGCTTTATAGCTTTCTTCTTGCTCAGCTAGACGCTCTAATTCATCTTGAGTCTTATTTTTTGAAGTTTTTAAATTTAATAATTCTTCTTGAATTTCATCTCTTTTTGATTGTAATTCTTTTAAATTTTTACCCAATTCTTCAATTTCTTTTTCAAGATTTTCAAGCTCAGCCTTTAAGACTTGCACTTCAGCTAAAAATTGCTCTTTTTCTTCTTTTAAATTTTCATTATCTTTAGTTAATTTTTTAATATCACTTTCACGAGTTTGAATTTGACTTTGTTGGAATTTGATTTGATTTTTGTCTTTTTCAATATCATTTTCCTTGGTCATAATAGCTTTTTCAATGTTTTTTATTTCATCTTCAACAGATGAAGTTTTTTCTCTTAATTTCTTTAATTCGCCTTCGTCAATTAATTTTTCAACTTCAGCTAATTCATCTTGTTTTGCTTGAATTTTATCACATAACTTAACGTGTTTATTTTCCAATAAATCAAGCTCTTTAGAAATTTTAGAATTTGCTTCTTTTAATAATTTTAACTGCGCTTCACCTTCTTTTATAAAATCAGCAGATGATTCATTATTAGATATTAAATTCTTAAGCTCAATTTTAGCTGAATTAAGCGCATTTAAAGATGTTGAATACTTTTG
>CALUZF010000079.1 GCA_944325165.1 Candidatus Gastranaerophilales bacterium | reverse complement strand
TATTCTCCTGCTGTCATCATTTCAACTTCAGGAACATATTTGTTTAATTTTGTAATAACTTGCTTAATAAATTCGATACCTTCGAACCACCAATGTCCGTATAATTCAGTATCGAAAGATACCATAACAAGCCCTTCTTTGTTGTTTGCTTTTTTATAATCATTTAATAAATGATATATAAGGTTAGTATAATGATCGGAGTTTGAATTTACTTGATTCATTGCCAACACAGGGTCATAAAGCATTTTATCCCCAAGGTCAGTAGTTGATGAAGTAATTCTCCAATAATGCATGCCGGAGTTGCAGTCTTTTCTGTGAAACTCTCTATAACATCCGTCCCCCGGATAGCCATCAGCTGCTGACCATACTTGGAATCCTGCTCTATCGTTTCTACCCATCACGGCAACTTGTGCATCAGGTAACCAATATGCACTGTATGTGTCATATCCGGTTGCCTCTCTTTTTGGTAATGGTATATACTCAATATTTCCGTAGACTCCGATATTTCTACGGTTTCCGATAGAGTTTCCACCCTCAATCACGTGTGATTCGGTGAAGAAATATTCAATATCATTGTTTTGGAGAGTAACTTCAACAGCCGGACGCCATTTCTTTTTACCATCCTTACCAATGTATTCATAGCCTTGTCTATATGCGCATTCCGGCAACCAGCAACCTTTTGCCTTTTTACCGAAAAGTCTTTTTGTAGTGTCAGAACCAACCTTAAATTGTGCATTTAAGTTAGTATCAGTAGCAAGAAGCGGAGAAAAACCATGGGTTGCACCGGAGGTTGTTATTTCAATACAGCCCAAATCTTGATATTTTCTAAATCCTGCAATTAAATCTTTGTTAAATTTATTAATAAATAAATCTTTAATTCTGTTATACCAATCAAAATAATATTTTGCTAAATATTTTAAATGTTGGCTGTGTGCAACTTCAGGATCCGGATATCTTTCTAAATCTTCTGAAACTGCTTTAATTCTTGCATCTAAATAATCGATAAAACCTTGTTTTAAGTGTTCATCATTTAATTGTTCGCCCAAAATCGGAGTAATTCCAACAGTCAATTTAGCTTTTATACCTTCATCGTATAACTCAGCAATCATATTCAATAAAGGAACGTATGTTTCTTCCATACATTCATATAAACATTCTTCGCCAAACGGCCACATGCCAGCCATTCTATAATACGGCAGATGCGAATGTAGCATAAAGACGAATTGTCCCACTTTTTGTACCATAGTTAATTATTGCCTCCGACTTTCTACTTTTATATTTCTATTTATAACATAAATTATAATAAAAAATAATCATTTAGAATTAGTACATTTGTATAAATTTACTAAAGTTAATATAGTTAATAAGAAGTATGCTTATTTACTGATTGTCATTCAAACATTAGAACAAATAAATACCCCAAAAGGTTACCTTATCAACATTTAATATTTTTATAGTAAAATATTAATCAAAGAAATGAGGTCAAAATGAAAGCATATATAAGCACTTCAAACAAAGAAAACTTAGAGATTTTAGCTAAAAATCTTCAAGATAAAAAATATGAAATATTCGCATCAAATAAAACTTATAAATATCTTAAAGAAAAAGGTATAAATGTCCTTGAAAATACAACAAAGCTCAATTTTAGCAATGATTTTGACATCGTAGTTATTGATTTATATCCTTTTGAAGAATATATGGATAAAAATATCGATGAAGAAACTTTAATCGAAAATATTGATATAGAAGGAATTACACTATTAAGGACAGCAGCTAAAAATTATAAAAATACAATAGTTATCTCATCAAATGAAGATTATAATATAGATTTAGATGATATTACATTAGAAAAACGCCAAGAGCTTGCACTTAAAGCATTTGCTAAATCATCAAAATATGATTATCTGATAAATAAAAAACTATCAAAAGAATTTAAATCAAAAAATCAAGATAAAGCATGTTATTTTAACAAAATTCAAGACTTAAGATATGGCGAAAATCCTCATCAAAAGGCCGGTTTATACAGTTATAACAAAGAGATTGATTGGACTTTATTAAACGGAAAAGAAATGTCATATAATAATTTTCTTGATGCGACCGTTGCTATTGAAGTTGTATCTGAATTTTTTGATGTATCAGCATGTGCAATTGTTAAACACGCAAATCCTTGCGCAGTAGCCTTAGCTCCAAATATTGAACAAGCGTTTGATAAAATGCTCGATAGCGACCCTATAAGCCCTTTTGAAAGCACAATTGCAACAACAAAAGAAATAACTCTTTCACTAGCTAAAAAATTAAATCCTATGAATTTAGAAGTTATAATTGCACCAAGCTATAATTCTGAAGCATTAGAAGAATTAAAGAAAAATAAAAATATAAGAATTTTGAAAATAAATACACCATTAAAAGAAATTTTAAAATTCCAAGATGAAGAGATAAAATTAACTCCCTTTGGTGCATTAATTCAAGAAAAAAACAATAAAGATTTAGATGTTAAAACATTCAAAGTTATGACCCAAAAAAAGCCGGAACAAAGAGAACTTGAAGATATGATTTTTGCTTTTAAGATTGTAAAACATGCAAAATCTAATGCCGTTGTTATAGCTAAAGACTTGAGAACTATAGGCATTTGCGCAGGACAACCAAACAGAATAGACGCTCTTGAAGTTGCTCTAAATCGAGTATGTGATTCAAATAAAGATGCAATTGTCGCAACTGACGGCACTTTATCAACAACAGAGAGCATACTTCTTATGGCACAAAATAGAATAAGTGCTGCTATTCAAAGCGCAGGTGGTGCTAAAGATAAAGAAACAACACAAACAGCAGACAAATATAATATTTCAATGATAGCAACAGGAATAAGACATTTTAAACACTAATTATGGAAAATTTTAAAAAAGAAAAAAGAGCAATTTTAGGGCTCAGTTTAGGACATTTTAATATCGATTTATACGCTTCAATATTGGTACCGCTTTATCCTTTAATTACAACAAAATTAGGAATAAATCTGGCTTCAATAAGCGCTATAATTGCACTAGGACATTTAGTTTCATCTATGATGCAACCTGTATTCGGCTTTATTTCAGATAAATTGCGTCATAGAGTATTTATGGTTTGGGGACTTATTTTTAGCTCAATTTTCATTCCATTAGCAGTTAAAGCAACTACAACCGCAATATTTTTAACATGTCTTTTACTTGGAATGTTGGGAAATGCCTTTTTCCATCCTCAAGTTAGTGCTTTAGTTAAAGAATTCAACAAAAACAACCCTAATTTATCGAAAGATATGGGAATATTTTTAGGCCTAGGCACAATAGGTTATGCCATAGGGCCTTATTTATCCACTTTCACAATGGGAAATTACGGCGAAAACGCATTTTTATTTTTAAGCTTAATAGGTTTAACAACGGCGATTTTTATATACTTTTTCGTGCCTAAAAAACCGGCAAAAGAAAGCTATGAAAAAGGAAATTTCTTTAAAATAATGTTTGAAATATTAAAAAATAAAACCTGTATTTATCTAACATTCATTTCAACTATAAAATCTGCTATAAGCATTTCTTTTGGAACATATATTCCGTTTTTACTTAAAAATCAAGGTTTTTCACTTGATAGCACAGGAATAATAGTAACATTATTTTTTATATCTGGTGGACTTGCTACTATTTACAGTTCAAAAATTGAAAATAAAATCGGCGCAAACGGAGTTGTCGTATTATCGTTTTTGAGCATTTTGCCTTTAGTTTTAGGGTTTTTATACACTCTTAAATACAACAAAATACTAGCTTGTTTATTATTTATTCTAACAGGATTTTTTATTCTGCTTTCAGTAGGTGTTATCCTTGTTCAAGCACAAAAAACTATGCCACAACACATAGGAGTTGTAAGCGGTGTTATGCAAGGCTTTAGCTGGGGTTTAGGCGCATTATTTTTAGCACCATTAGGAATAATAGGTCAAAACTTTGGCGTTGATAAAATTTTAATTTTAATGGCTACAATAGCTTTTATTGTAGGTCTATATAGCGCTAAAGCCAAAAAAATAAGCTAAATATCCTCTTGAGAATTATCAATAACTTCAGAGCTTTCTGATTTTAGAGTTTGACCGATAGATTTTTCTAAATTTGCTCTTGCGCTATTATATTCATATATTGTTTGAAAATAACTTAATTTAGCATCAAACAAGGCTACTTGAGCGTCTTTTAATTCAATCGCATCGCCATAACCCACTTTATATCTGCCTGAGGTTAATTCATAGTTTTCTTGAGCTTTTTCCATAGCTGTTTTTGCAACAGGAATTCTTGCTTTTGCGTCTTTTAAGCGAGTATACACTGATTGAATTTCATAATAAATATCATTAATTTGAGCCTTTGATTCATATTGAACTTGTTGATAGGCTGCTTTTGCTTCTTTAACTTGGTTTCTAAGCATTATTGGATTTACGGTAGGAAATGTTAAAAAACCGCCATAATTATACCACTGTTGATCAGTCCAGCTATCTATACCGCCTTTTGCATAATTTGCTTGAAATTCTAATGATGGCATAGCAGTTTTCCAGGATAATTTAACTGCTTGATTTGCTTCTTCAACGCTTAACATAGTACCTTTAATATCGGGACGATTATTATTTGCAATTTCAACTGCTTCTTTCATAGTGATATTAACAGGCTCATAAGTTAGCGATATATCTATCATATAAGGATCAACAAAAGGTAAACCTATTGCATTATTTAATTGTGAATAAGCTATATCTATATTATTTTCAGCAGAAATCAGCTGAGCTCTTGCATCTTCCATATTTGTTTGAGCAAATAAAACGTCCACTTTTGTTTTAGTACCAACTTCCCAAAAAGCCATAGCTTGATGATAAGTTTTTGTAAAATTATCAAGGGTTTCTTGAGCAACACGTTTCTTATTAAAAGCGTATAAAAGATTATAATAAGCATCTTTTACTTGGCATACTACTTCATTTACAGTTTGGTCAATTTCTGCTTTCGATTTTTCATAAGAAATTTTATCAATTGTATATTGATTTTGAGTATAACCAAAGTCCCAAACAAGCTGTCTGATACCTATTTGACCTAGGGTATATTTATTGAATGCACCAATTTTCATTCTATTTCTCAACATAGAAAGGTCGGGCTTTTGATGGTTCAATGACGCGCTAAAATCTAAATAAGGAGTGTATCCAGATAATGTTTCCCATTTTTTATATTTAGCCATCTCTGATTTAGCATAAGCTGCCTTAATTTTAGGATTATTAATCAACGCAAGCTCAATACAATCAGCCATATTTAACTCAATTGATTTAGATATTCCGCCTTCTAATTTAACAACTTTATCGCTTGGTTGACCTACATTCATATAAATATCAGTAGGAATTGAATATTCTTGAATTACTTTTTCATCAATTTTATATTCTTTTTTAGGTTTCTTTGTTTTTACCTTGATTTTTTTAGGTTTCTTTTCTCTTTTAAAAATAGATTTTCCTATATCGAGATCTTTATTGTTATCAGCGTTGTTATCTTCGCAATATGCACATTGTGTCATTGCTAAAAGACAAAGAATTATAAATGAAATTCTAATTCTATCTTTCATTAATTTTCATCCCCTTTATCTTTATTATGACATCTTTTTCTTTGTGAGTCTTCTCTTAATTTTTGAATAATTGCATAGAACGATGGAACAAGCAATGTACCAATGATTACAGCTGCTACCATACCGCCAAATACAATTACACCCAATGATTTTCTTGAATTACATCCGGGACCTACCGCAAATACTAGTGGCAAAATACCTAAAATAAACGCTAAAGAAGTCATTATAACCGCTCTAAAACGTGTTCTTGCAGCATTAATTGCAGCATCTATAATCGAAACATTCTTTTCTTCACGTTCAGTTTTCGCAAATTCAATAATCAAAATCGCTTGTTTAGCAGCAAGACCGATTAACATAATCAAACCAATTTGTGCATATAAATCCAATGATTGACCCCAAACATATTGAAATAAAATCGCACCCAACATAGCAATAGGAGCAATCAACATAACGCCTACAGGCAACATCCAACTTTCATATAATGCAACTAAGAACAAATATACAAAAGTTAGCGACATTACAAGAACAGCTGTTGTTTGTCCTGCTGATTCAAGCTCTTGCAATGATGTACCAGACCAAGCAAAACCAGCGTCAGAAGGCAAGCTTTCTTTGGATAATTTTTCCATTTCTTTAATAGCATCACCTGAAGATTGACCTTTAGCAGGATTACCTGTGATTTGTACAGATTTATACATATTAAATCTTGTTATATTATATGGACCCACAACAGGTTCAATTGTAACCAATGTAGATAATGGAGCAGATTTACCGTCTGCAGTTTTAACATAAACTTTTTCAATAGAATCGATAGTTTGACGATATTGCTCATCAGCGGACATCATAACCCTAAATACACGACCTTGAAGATTAAAGTCGTTTACATAATATGTACCAAATTGGCTTGATAGCGCAGTATAAACATCATTTACATCAATTCCTTGAGCAAGAATTTTTTCATAATCAACATTAATCATTAATTGAGGTGTAGCAGAGTTATATTGAGTAAATACACTTGTCAATTTAGGATCTTGGTTTGCATTCATAATAAGCGTTTTAGCTAATGAATGGAGTTCTTGAGGAGTTCTTGAACCTTTATCCAACAATTGATATTCAAAACCTCCAAACATAGATAAACCTTGAATTGCAGGTGGAACAAACGCATACATTGAAGCATTAGGATATTTAGCGCTTAGCGCATTAACTCTTGCAATAATTTCATCTACTTCTTTTTTGGAATTTTCTTTTTCTTCCTTTGACATAAACAAAGATTTAACAAAAGAAGGTTTAAGTCTTGTTTCCCAATCATCAAGATGTGCGATAATAATTGAAGTATTTTGTCCATTAAAACCATTCAATGTTAAAGCTGAATGAATACCTGGAATTTTTAAAAGGTCATCAGTTAATTGATAAGTCATCTCATTAGTTTTAGCTAATGAAGTACCGTCTTTAAATTGAACGTTTGTAAAAATAGCACCCTTATCTTCTGTAGGCAAGAAACCGGATGGAATTAATTTAAACATTGCAAACAATGCAAACAAAAGTACAAAATAAGTTATAATCGTACGTTTTGGCATTTCCATGAAATATTTTGTACCTTCCATAAATGCCGTTTTTGTGCGCTCAAAACCTCTATCAAATTTCTTTAAGGAAACATCCCATCCATAAGCTAAAAATTCACCCCATGCTTTTAATTTTGCGATACCTTGAAGATCTTTTTTATCAGACCAATAAACATTATATAATTCTCCATATTTATTATAAAAACTTCTTTGAGGCATTTCTTCTCTGCTTCTTAAGAAAATTGCACACAAAGCAGGTGCTAAAGTTAGCGCCATAACTGTTGAAATACCGACAGACACAGCGATTGTAAGGGCGAATTGTTGATACATTTTACCTGTAATACCGGGGATAAATGCAACAGGAACAAATACCGCCATAAGTACTAATGATGTTGCTATAACAGCACTTGAAACTTCTTCCATTGAAACAATGGCTGCTTCTTTAGGGTTTTTACCTTCTTCAATATGCCTTTGTACGTTTTCAACAACAACAATAGCGTCATCTACAACCGTACCAACCGCAAGCACCAAACCAAATAAAGTTAAGATATTAATTGAAAAACCAAACATTGCAAATGCTGCAAATGTACCTATCAAAGATACAGGAATAGCGCAGAATGGAACAATGCTGGCTCTCCAATCACCCAAGAATAAATAAACCGTAGCAACAACGATTAATACAGCCAAAACTATTGCTTCAACAACTTCATGCAATGAATCTTTAACAGAATCTGTTGCGTTATAGAAAACATTATAAGAAATACCATCCGGAAATGCTTTCGATAATTCTTCCATTTTTTTATTACATTTATTTGCAACATCGATTGAATTTGCGTAAGATAATTGGTTAACAGACATAACAGCAACCGATTTATTATCAACTTTACCGTCTGCTACATAATTTTCACCTGCAAGCTCAACTCTTGCAATATCTTTAAGTCTTATAGTTTGACC
>CALUZF010000078.1 GCA_944325165.1 Candidatus Gastranaerophilales bacterium | reverse complement strand
CTTCAGCATGACAAAACATAATAAAACCTGTCACCCTGAATTTAATCCTGTCACCCTGAACTTGTTTCAGGGTCTTATCAAGTATTAGATGCTGAAACAGGTTCAGCATGACGATAAACGCCAAGGCTCAACGCCTTGCCATTTTCACGGCTTCACACACGACTTGCGCTTTTTTGCTCCTGTCAAATTCGCCTACGGCAAGAATTTGAAACGTCGCTATCGAACGGTTACGCCTAAAATGTCAAGGCTCAACGCCTTGCCATTTTCACGGCTTCACACACGACTTGCGCTTTCTGCGCTCAACGTGTGCAGTCGCACTACGTTTCGCTTCGCTCAATTGGGGTACGGACTGCGCTCTGTCCGCCAGAGCTCAACGCTCCTGCCTGCGTGGCTTCTTTGCTCCTGTTGAAATCAAAGATTTCTACGTCGCCATCGTAGTGCTTAACTCGCTTTTTCAACAAAAGCTCGTTATCGCACCGGCTTGCGCGTGCTTCGCACACCTATGCCCTCACCTGCGCTCAACGTGTGCAGTCGCACTACGTTTCGCTTCGCTCGGGTAAAAAAAAGCTATTGTAACTTGTACAATAGGCTCTAATAAGGATGACAATAAAGTTATATGGTGTGTATAAATTATTTTTTATTTCTTACAGGTTAGTTATCGTGCCACAAATTCATATTCTTTAACATTACTTTTTAAATATCCACCATTTGATGTATAATCCTATTATGAAATTAGCTATTCAAATTCCTGCACATAACGAACAGGACTGCATTTTAGAGGTTTTACATTCAATTCCTAAAAATATAAAAAATATTGATGAAGTTGAAATTTTTGTACTTAATGATGGCAGTACGGATAATACTTCTAAACTATGCAAAGAAAATAATATTAAAGTTATAGATATATACCCTCAAAAAGGCTTATCTTATGCTTTTAAATTAGGAATTGAAAATGCGCTTAAAAATAAAGCAGATATATTAGTCAATATAGATGGCGACAATCAATACAATGCTCAAGATATTGAAAAATTAATAACGCCGATTCTGGAAAATAAAGCAGATATTGCAATTGGCACTCGTCCTATCGATAAAATATCAACATTTACACCTTTTAAAAAATTCTTACAAAAATTTGGTTCATCAATCGTAAGCCAATTTATAAAAACACCCATAAAAGATGCTACTAGCGGTTTTAGAGCGCTTAATAGAAATGCAATGCTTAAATTGAATATCTTTAATAATTTTACATACACAATTGAAATGCTTATCCAAGCAAAATTTAAAGATTTATCCATCACAAATGTGGATATAAAAACAAATCCGCAACCAAACAGAAAATCAAGATTATTTAAAAATAATTTTGATTATATTATCAAGCAAACTAAAAACTTAATTAGATTTTTTATAATATATAAACCTTGTCGCTTTTTTGGGATATTTTCATTAATTTTGTGCATAATCGGATTATTAATTGGCGCAAGATTTTTATATTATTTTATCAACTTTGACGGCAACGGACACATTCAATCACTAATTTTATGTACAATAATTATGACATTATCATTTATATGTGCTATGCTTGCAATTGTCGGTGATTTATTTTCAATAAATAGAAAACTCTTAGAAGATATTCAATTAGAAATAAGACAAAATAAATACAAAAAATAACTTTTGTGATAATATATTTTTCGCAACAAGGTTTTATATGGAAAAGAAAGAATTAATTAAATATTTAGATAAACTAAAAGAACCGAAAATTCTTATTATCGGCGATTTTGCGCTTGATGAAATGGTTTATGGAAATACCGAGAGAATATCAAGAGAAGCACCTGTTTTAATTTTGGAACACTATGAAACAAAAAAAATTCTAGGCGCAGCGTCAAATGCCGCTCATAACGTATCAAGATTAAATCTTGGAAAAGCAAGCGCCATAGGTGTTTATGGAGATGACTACTATGGTGGCGAATTATTAAGAATTCTTGAAGAAAAAGGCATAAATACAAGCCTTATGGTTATGGATAAATCAAGAAAAACCACCACAAAAACGCGTATTTCAGGCTCTTGTAATCAAAGTATTACTCAACAAATTGTAAGAATAGATAGACAAACTAAAACCCCCCTAAACAAAGAAACAGAAGAAAAAGTAATTGAAAATATTAAAAAGGCAATACCAAATTTTGATGGAATAATTTTATCCGATTATCATCTTGGATGTTTAACGCAAAACATCATAAACGCGGCGATTGAAGAAGCTAAGAAACATAATAAAGTTATTGTTGCTGACATTCAAAAAGATATGGAAAAATATAAAGGAGTAAGCGCAATTACTCCAAATCAACCCGATAGTGAAAAACAAGTCGGATTTTTCATAAAAGATGATGAAACACTTAAAAAAGCAGGTGAAAAACTGCTCAATGAGCTAAATTTGCAAAAAGTGCTTTTAACAAGAGGCGAAAATGGAATGGCGCTTTTTGAAAAAAAAGATAACAAAACAATATTTGAAAAAATCAATGCCTACAACAAAAAAGAGGTTTTTGATGTAACAGGTGCAGGTGATACAGTAGTTGCAGCTTTTACACTCGGACTTGCAGCAGGCTTAGATGCAAATATTGCAATGTATATAGGTAATCTTGCAGCTAGCATAGTAATAAGATATTTTGGCTGTCATACGGTTACAGTTGAAGATTTAAAAGACGAATTGTCTTGTTAAGAAAAGGAGTTTATATGAATTTGATAAAAAAAATTAAACCATTTGATTATCTGATTATAATTATTGTTCTTGTGGGATTAATTGTTGGTTTCTTGACAGTAAAAGGAAAAAGAGCAACCTCATCCAATCAAATTGAAGCAACAGTTAATATTGAAATGGAAATATATTTAAGAGGTGTTGCAACAACATCAGATGAACCGTTATTCAAAAAAGACGATGAAACATTTATAACAATAAGAAACGTACCCTACACAAAATTAAAAATTAAAGACGTAAAATATGATAAAAGAAAAGTCATGCTTCCGACAATCAACCCTAAAAAGCCTTATATCACTGTTAATGACGACACAACACCATATCAATATGATTATTTAGTAAAAGTTGTTGACAGTGCAAAAATCACAAAAGACGGCGATGCGGTTGTAGGCGGAAATAAAGTAAAAATCGGTCTTCCTATAACCCTAGAAGGTGCAAAATATAAATTAAACGGGGTTATAACAGATGTTATAGCAAGTCCCGAACCAACAAATGAAATACATGAAGATTTAGATAAGCACACAAAAATAAATCAAGATGTTCACTAATATTAAAAAATATATTAACAACAGTCTATTCTCACAAAATATAGATAGAATTACTTTTGTAGTATTGCTGATACTATTATTTTGCGCTATCTGTACTTCAAGCGATATGATGGGTCTTGTCTCATTATTATTTAGCGCACTTGTCATATTTAAAAGTATTTTTACAGAAAATAAAATTAATTTTTCACTAAAACCATTTGAAAAAGCCTTATTAATCTATTTTTTATTAGTTACAGTAAGCTTATTTGCTTCAACTTTATTTAAATTAAGCTTACATGGGTATATTAAAACATTCATATATATTTTATTTTTCTATTGTGCAGGAATATTTTTCAAAACCAATTCCAATAAAATCCCAGCAATAATATTATTTATAGCAGGCTTAATGAGCTATGAATCAATTATTGCGGTTGTTCAAAACTTAGGCGGGGTTGTAGAAATTTCAGGCTGGCAAGATATGACAAATATAAACCCCGAAGAAGTAGTTTCTCGTGCCTATGGAACACTACAACCATATAACCCAAATCTATTAGCCGGATATTTATTATGTGGTTTATCATATTTTATTTATTTAATTTTAGTTAATCTTAAAAGCGGTAAAAAAAGAATAGCACTTATTTTTCTTTTCTTATTATTTTTAAATTTAACCGCCATAATATACACAGGCTGCAGAGGGGCATATTTAGGCTTTTTATTCTTTTTCCCGATGTTATTTTTAGCTTTAATTTACTATGCAAAAAAACAATTCGGAGGATTATCAAACATAAAAAAAAGATACAAAAATCTATCTATTGCAGGAATTATCGGTTTTATTTTATTTGTAAATACAAACCCTGCCTTAATTAAAAGATTTGAATCAATATTTGCTCTTAGAGCAGATAGCTCAATTTCATTTAGGTTTAATGTCTATGAAGCAGTCTGGAGAATGTTTTTAGATAATCCCATATTTGGAATAGGAGTAGGAAATCAAAACTTTAGAGAAATATATGGCTTATATATGAAAACAGGCTTTGATGCGCTAGGCTCATATTGTGTACCTTTAGAAATCGCTGTTGAAAGCGGTATTTTTGCTCTTGTTGCTTTTGTTATATTTTTGATTTTAGTTATTAAACACTGCTTAAAAATTTGTCTAAATGATGATAAACCAATAAATTCAAAAGTTTTAGCGCTATCAATTATTTTAATGATTGCAGCAGTATCAGGTCATGGACTTTTTGATACTATTTGGTTTCGACCTCAATTGCAATTTTTATTTTGGACAACAATTGCAATGCTAAATTCAAAAGATTTAGCTTAATCTATATAAATTTCTGCCATCGAATGAAATAAACCGACTATTTTTGTCGGATAAACATTTTTAACATCAGAACGTATTGCATAAATATTCAATGGTGCATATAAAAACAACATCGGATTTTCTCTTGCAACTATTTCTTGATACTTATCATATATTTTTTTACGCTTATTGAAATCTAGCTCAAGCGCACCTTTATTAAATATATCAATTATTTCTTGCTCAAAATCTAAAATTTTATCAAATGATTTTAAATCATTTTGAGTTCTTTTATTAAATAAGTGCAATGCACCGTTAGGATTCCAAACATTATACCCCGAATTAGGCTCATTAATATTAGAAGTAAGCGCTATAATTACACAATCATAATCAGCAGAATTTACAATTTTATTAATCAAGCTATTAAATTCAATCGCTTTAAAATTAACTTTTATTCCCAACTTTTCAAAATCTTGTTTTATTGAAACTCCTGTTGCTTCTCTTTGAGTGTTTCCTGCATTTGTTAAAAGTTCAAATTCTACCTTATTTCCTTTTTTATCGTATAGGACTCCGTCTTTTTTATAAAAACCGCTCTTTTTCAAAAGCTCATTTGCATAATCTAAATCAACCCCATGACCTTTAGCTACTTTTTCATTTAAAAATAAACTATTCAGTGGTTCTGCGCTATATAGAGGACTTGCAAGACCGGAGAAAATATTTAAAATTAAATCATCTCTATCAATAGCCCAATCAAGAGCTGTTCTAAAATTTCTATCTTGAAACCATGCTTGTTTAATTGGATTTACATAATATTTCCCGTCTTTATTTTTTCTGTTATTCAAATTAAAAACAACAAATGTTGTATTTGTGCTTGCGCCTAAGTTATAAAGCTTAAAATCACCATGTTTTTCAAGCTCTCTATATCTATTAACCAAAGCACCATTAATCGCAAGGACATCTATTGCCCCTGCTTCAAATTTTAAAGTTTGATTGTTTGTATCACCCGTAATAATACTTACCCATTTATCAATATAGGGTAATTTTTCATTATTTTTATTAATCAAATAATAATTAGGATTTCTTTCATAAACCACTCTTTGAGAAGGCACATATTCTTTTAATTTAAATGCACCGGATACAACGAGTTTATTTGGATTTACATCAACTCCTTGATAGGTTAAAAAATATGCCTTTCCTTTATTTGTAACAGGTTCAAAAATATGCTTTGGCATAATTGAAGCACTTAGTGTTCTCAAAAATGGAGCAAAAGGCTTTGGCGTTACGAATTTTACAGTATATTTATCTATTTTTTCTACTTTTGGCAATTTATTATCAATTGTCATTACATCTTTTGTAGAACCATCACCATAACCGCCAAAAATAATAGTATTATAAGTAAAATAAACATCTTCAGATGTAATTTCAACACCATCTGACCATTTAATTCCATGTCTTAAATGTATAATATAGGTTTTGTTGTCTTCTAATATTTCAAAACTTTTTGCAAGCTTTGGAATAACTTTACCATCTGTCGGATTTGTCTGAGTTAATCCGTCGTACATAATTTCTGATAGTTCAGCACTTGTGGCATCATTTGCATTATAAGGATTAAATGTTTTAGGATCACCAATTGAGCTTGATGTAAAAGTACCGCCAAATTTTCCAATAGGCAGCTGTGTTTGAAGATAATCAACTCCATCAATAGTTACATTCTTGGGCTCAGGGATGTAGCTATTAACAGTATTTAAAGGTGAATAATTATTCTCTAAAAGCCTATCATAGCCATAATCCTTCTTGAATATTAACAAACAAAAAATAACAAATAATAAAATTATTAAGATTAAATAAGTAAGCTTCTTCATAATATTGATTTTATCATAATTAAATGATATAAAAAGTCTAAAGTAGAGTTATTTTTTTCTTTAAGGAAACGAAGCATATAAATGAGAATTTTAGTTACAGGCGCATCGGGCTTATTGGGTAAATCGTTATGTCCTTTGCTTGATGAAGAAAAATGGCAATATTGGGCATGCAATTCTAAAATTTTCGATATTACCAATACCAAAATGGTTAATGAAATAATGGATAAGATTAGTTTGGATTTTATTATCCATTTAGCGGGCTACACTAATATCGACCAAGCAGAAGATAATCCAGAACTTGCATATAATGTTAATCAAATCGGTACAAGAAACATTGCAAAAATAGCCAAAAAGCACGACATTCCTATTTTATATGTTTCGACAGATAACGTATTTGACGGCAAATCAGATAAACCATATAAAACAACAGATGCAACCAATCCTATTAATGTATATGGAAAATCAAAACTTGCGGGCGAAAAAGAAATAATCAAAGCCACAAAAAAATATTACATTTTAAGAACATCTTGGCTATATGGCATAGGCGGATATGTTGATGCTATGCTTACTTTTTCAAATTTCAGAAAAGAAATATCAGTAGTTGATGATCAAATAGGCTGCCCTACAAACGCACAGGATTTATCTAAAAAAATTATAGAAATAATAAAAGAAAATAAACCATACGGCATTTATCATATAACATCATCTGGAAGTGCCGGTTGGGCTGATTTTACAAAAAAAATCTTTGAAATCAAAAAAAGAAATGTTGCAGTAACGGCAATTGATAAGAGTGATTTTCCTCGCCCTGCTCAAAGACCGCATTACTGTGTATTGGATAGCAATAATATTCTTCCTAATTGGGAAAATTCTTTATCAGACTATCTTTTATCCAAAAAATAATAGACCTCATGCTCTTATTTATGCTATAATTTAGCTAATAAATAGTTGTAAATGAGGTGTTAATTATGCATGGAATAATATTAGCTGGTGGCTCAGGTTCAAGACTTTGGCCTTTATCTCGTGAATTATATCCAAAACAACTCTTGAAAATAAGCTCTGACAAAAGCCTCTTAGAACGTACTTATGAACGTTTAATGGGTATTATGGATATTGATAATATTATTGCCGTTACAAACACAAAACATTACAGCGATGTTAAAATGCAATTAAGCGAATATTCAAAAGATACTATCGTATTATCTGAACCATCCGCTAAAAATACAGCACCTGCTATATCTGTTGCAGTCAAGTATTTGCTTGATTTTGATTCTGACGATATTATTCTTGTTGTACCTTCAGATCATCTTATCAATAATTCAGAACTATTTAGAAAAACGGTTGATGAAGCTCAAAAACTTGCAAAAGAAGGCTATATTGTTACTATTGGCGTTAAACCGACAAACGCAGGAACAGGTTTTGGCTACATCAAAAAAGGACAAAAACTAGATAGTGGTTATAAAGTTGACTGTTTTAAAGAAAAACCGGATTTAAAAACTGCACAAGAATATCTAAAAAGTGGCGATTATTATTGGAATTCAGGTATTTTTGTATTTAGTGCATCCGTATTTATGAAAACTCTTAAGGAATATGCACCAGAAATTTATGAAATTACACAAAAATTCAATTTCAAAGCACAAGATGATATTGACTATATGACTTTTGATAAATATCCGTCAATTTCAGTTGATTATGCCATAATGGAGCATGCCAAAAATATTGCCATGGTTGAAATGCAATGCGATTGGAACGACCTTGGTTCTTGGGATGCTGTTTATGAAATTAATAAAAAAGATGAAAACGGAAACGTTAAAATAGG
>CALUZF010000077.1 GCA_944325165.1 Candidatus Gastranaerophilales bacterium | reverse complement strand
ATGGGCTTAGCATACAGAACAAAATCAATGCTTGCAGGCTTAAACAAATCAACAAGCAGACAATATCTTGAAAAAGCTTCAAAATCCTACAAAGAAGCAACAGAAATTTTAAAATCATACAATTCAAATTATAATCTAGGTCTTATACATCAGCTTTTAAAAGATAAAAATCAAGCGGGTTATTATTATTGCAAAGCAATCGAAAAAGAACCTATGCAATATGAAGCACATTTTAATCTTGCTGTTTTGTTAAATGATATGAAAGAATACGAAGGAGCTGCTCAAGAATTTAAAAAAGCGGGTTTATTGCTCGATACAATAGGAGATAGCGTAAAAACCAGATATATTTACGATATTTTATCTGAAGTTAATCAAAAAATAGCCATAAATCACGATAGCGAATACTTTAAAAAACTAAAAGAAGAGGAAGAAAAAAATTCGCTTGCAGAATATAAAGCAGGAAAATTAGTTATTGATTTAAGCGACAAAGCCAATAAAGAATTTATAAAAAGCTTTAGCGAATGTGCGGGAAAAGCATTATTTTTAGGGGAATAATATGGATTTTCAAACATTGTATGATTTTACATATTCATTAACAAAATTATATGATAAAGCCCAAGATAGAAATATGCTTGTAGAGGGCTTCAAGGAGTCTTTATCCATATTTTTTCCAATTGAAGATTTAAAAGTTTATTTAATGGATGAATATTCTTATCTTTTGAAAGATTTTACAAAACCTTGGGAAAATCTTTCTTCAAATGAAGAAAATGAAGAAATCAAAAAATATTTTGATAATTTCCTAATCCAAAAAAGCCAATATGAAAAAGAAAAAAATATTTTATATTTTCCGATTATTCAAAAAAATAAAACTCTTGGACTTGTTAAATTAAAATCCAGAGAAGAAATAAAAGAAAAAAATGAATTTTTCAAGATTTTTCCTCTTGTAACAGCGCAAATTTCGCTCTATATTTCAACTCTTAAAGGAGCTGAACAAGTTAAAATAAGCTCCAAATTTCATCAAACATTAAAAAATATAGCTCAAATTACCCAAACTCAATATGAATTAGATTACATTCTTCCTATTATGGGAGAAATGATTGATGGCTTTATTCAAGAACATTTAATTTATATTTTCATCAAAAACAAAAACAAAAAAGAATATAAGCTCATTTGGCCAAATAAATGTTCAGATAATAAAATTTATGATTATTTAGAAGAAATTACCCCAAAATCAACAACAATACTAAAACAAGAAGGCAAAATGGGAATATTTCCTCTAATAGTTGATAATAAACCTTATGGGGCTATTGTTGCTTACAATCATTTTGATAAAATTACAAAAAAAGAAATTGAATATTTAGAAGAAATTAAATCCCAAGCAACCCTTACTCTAACAAGAGCAAAATCATATATTGAAGTATTAGAACATGCAACACTTGATGCACTTACAGGCTATAACAACCGTCATCAATTTGAAAAACGCTTAAGGGAAACAACATCCTACGCAAAAAGACAAAATCAACCGTTATGTTGCATTATGTCTGATATTGATTTCTTTAAAAAAGTAAATGATACATACGGGCATGCAGTTGGCGATTGCGTTTTAAAAACAGTCGCAAAAACCATTAAAAAAGAATTGAGAGAATCTGATATAGCATCAAGATATGGCGGGGAAGAATTTATATTCTTACTTCCTAAAACAAATATTGAAGAAGCAAAAATTGTAGCTGAGCGTTTAAGATTAGCTGTTGAAAAGAAAAAAATTAATATTGAAGAATATAATATCAAAGATATAAAAGAAATTTCTGTTACTATTTCAATCGGCGTGAGCGAATATAAAAACGAAAAAGATTATGAAATGCTCTATAAAAACGCTGATAGCGCGCTATATGAAGCAAAAGAAACCGGCAGAAATAAAATTGTCATAGCAAAATAAAAGTTTATTTGCTAAAAATTCAATATTAAGTTACTATAAAAGTAATATGAAAGAGATTAAATTTATTAAATCAGCTATTTTATTTTGCTTTTTGGCACTAAGTGCTTTATTTTTAAATGGTTGCGCTACTTTATCATATACAGGGGAAGATTATAGCGAATCAAACATTCAAACAATTAAAACATCAGAAGATTTAATTTTTAACACATATAAAAAATCAATTGATAATGTTAATGTTAAAATAGGAATTTCTAAAACTCCTGTGCCTGAAATTTTAGCGCTATATGTTCAAATAGAAAATTTATCCTATGAAACACCATATACATTCAAAGTTGAAGATTTACTTTTATCAAACAATGAAAAAAATCTTCAATTTATCACATCAGATAATTATTTAAATATCTATAATAATCAAGAAGCTTCATCAATGGCTGCAATGGGCGCAATGAGCGCTACATTATCAAATATGACAGGCATGACAGCCAATATGAACGAATTTAATCAATCAATGTTGCAAAATTCAGCTCAAGAATCAAACAGAAGCGCTTTTTCTCAATTACAAACAATTGGAGAACAAATTTCAAAACACTCAATCAAACATTCTTCAACAATTTCACCAAGAAAAAGCCAATATTTCTATTTCTTCTTTGAAGATTTAGGGGTTTTCCCTGTTAATGTTGATTATAGAGGCTTAAAATATCAATTTATGTTGTAATAAAAAACCCTTTCAGCTCTCTGAAAGGGGGAATTTTGAGTTCATCTCTCGTGTTTTAGTTTACTATCTCTCTTGTATATATAAAGTATATGCGAAGTATAAAATTGCTAAATACGTATTATTTACTTAATATATCTTAACAAAAAACCCTAAAAGCCCCAAAATTAGGCAATTTAACAAATATTACAATTGTTAAGAACCTCATTAAAAAATGAAGTTCAACTTAACATGTCTTAATAAACCTCTTGAAAACCATGTTTTATGATGATATATTAAATATATATTTTATATATCATCCCATTAAATCGTATACTAGAGTGTTATTAAAAATGTGTTGCAAAGGGGCATTACTATGAGAAATTTACAAAATTTTGAGGTTTATTATAGTGAAAACGAATTGATTACAAGAGCTCAAAATGGCGATATTTGGGCAAGAAATCAAGTAATTGAAAAAAATATGCCATTAATTAAAAAAATCGCCACAAAATCAATTCAAAAAAGCGCATTATCAGATAATGATTTAATTCAAGAAGGCATATTTGGCGTAATTGTTGCAATTGAAAAATTCGATACAACTTTGGGATATAAATTTTCAACTTATGCTTCTTGGTGGATTAAACAAGCAATGTTTAAAGCAATTTCAGAGCAATCCTATGCGCTAAATATTCCTGTTTATATTCAAGAAACATTATCTCGCTACAACAAAACAAAACAAGAAATGGAGCAAAAAGAACACAGGGAAATATCTAAAAAAGAAGTTGCAAAAAAAATGAATTTAACAGAAGAAAAAATTGATACGTTTTTAAATTGCTTCAATAAAGCCTTATCTATTGAACAAGGTGCTAATTTAACTGAAAATAAAGAGCTTAGTTTAGCTGAAATTATCGAAGATGAAAAACAAAACGTAGAAAAAGAAGTTATAGATATAGAATTAAAAAAAGATATCAAAAAAGCCCTTGATACATTGAAAGAAAAAGAAAAAAATGTTATTGTCTTGCGTTTTGGACTAGAAAATAAAGAAAAAAAGACACTAGAAGAAATAGGGCTTTCTTATGGTGTTACAAAAGAATGTATAAGACAAATCGAAAAACGTGCGCTAAATAAAATTGCAACAAATGAATTTTCAAGAAATTGTCTGATTTCTTATATAAAATAGTTAAACTTTTTCAAAAGAATAAATCATCCAAGAACCTTTTTTGGTTTTAGCTTGATATTTTAAATTAGAATAAGCCCAATAAAGAGATTTATTTCTTGAATAAGAAGCAATTAAATATAAAAATGGCGTATTTTGATATAAATTTTCATCTTCTAAAATCCTTTTCATATCAGTATTTGAAAAAAGGCTAACGGTTTCAAGGTCAACTACAAAAAGCTTTTCACCTTTTTTCATAGAATTTAGAATATTTTTATCAAGCCAAGAAAAGATAACCTTATTATTACTATCTAAAAAAAAATTCTATATAAATTATGACCATCTAAAAAAGCGTCATAAGTTGTTCCATTATTTAAAACTTCGCCAAAATTATATTTATCAATTGAATAAGCAATATAATCAGAATCATTGTAATATTTAGTAAAATGGGTTTTTGGATAATACAAAAATAAAATTTTATCGTTTTTTTGAATATCCATTTCTTGCATAGCAACAACAGGCAATCTTTGACCTTCCAGCCTTGTTAATCTAATGGCTGAAGTATGAGAAACAATGATATAAAATAAACTCATAAATACATAAACAGTAGCAAGCATTACTTTTGTATTTTTAGAATTTAATTGTGCCCAGCCTATTGAAGCCATTAAAATTAAAATCGGATATAATTCTGTTAAATATTTTGTTAAAAATATGATTTTACCTGCAATTGAAGCTATTAAAATTGTCAAAAATGAAGCTACAAAAACGCTCAAGAAATATCGATTTATTCTTTTAGCATCGATATTAGAGCGAATTATCATCACAAGACAAATTAGCGCTGGAACAATCGCAAACATAATAAAACCAATGTTTATAACATCATTATGAATTATTTGATTATAAAAACTACTTGGCGAATTTGTAATATTTTTCAAAACCGGTGAGAATAAATCTGTAAAATAGAAAAATATTTTTGACCAAGAAAAAGGCGCCCACCATTGAGAAAAATAAGTCGGATGAGCAAAAATTCTAAATAAAAATGGAATTAAAGGCAAACACAAAATTAAACCCGCAACAATTGGGATATATAAATCTGTTTCTTTTTTCTTTTTTTGACGAAAAGCCATCAAGCCGAAAATATTAAATAAAACAAATACAAAACCAATTGTGTGTTCTAAAATTAATAAAACAGACCAAAATGTAAGCCACCAAGCATTTTTCTTACAAGGATATTCATACATTTTTATTGAATATAATAAAATCAATGATGATAACAAGAAAATCATTGAATAAATTCTCACTTCTTGAGAAAAATAAATTAAAAATGAGCTTATAGCAGAAATTAAAGCGCAACAAAGCCCTATTTGAATAGAATGCATTTTAGTTTGATAATTTTTGCCCACATGATACATCACCAAACAACCCAATAAATTAGGCACTAATGATGACAAACGAAGCATATAATCAGAATTTTTAAATATTGCCATCCACAATTTTAAATAAAAATAATGTAATGGAGCATGGCAATTTGTTCTAATACCTTCAAAAAAATCAAAAGGAAACTTTAACATTGAAATGGAATATGCGATATATTCATCATTCCACAAACCCTCAGGCTTATTTAAATTCCATAATCTTAAAGCTAAACCCAAAACTAAAATTAATATTAAAATTACTTTGTTATCTTTAAAAAATTCTTTCATAAAAAAATTCTAACAAAGAGCAAATATATTGTCGTCATTAATTAAGATGATACTTTATTTAGAAATGTTTTCATGATATTTTAAATTCAAAGGAGAAATTAAAATGGCTAACACTTTTGAAGGTAAATTATACGCACAAGAAAATGATAAATTCTGTATTGTTATTTCAAGATTTAATGATTTTATAGGTTCAAAATTATTAGAAGGCGCGCTTGATACCTTTAAAAGATTAGGCGTAAAAGATGAAAATATTGATATAATTTGGGTTCCCGGGGCTTTTGAAATCCCATTGAGCGCAAAATGTGCAGCAGACACTAAAAAATATAGCGCTATTGTTACTCTAGGAGCAATTATAAAAGGTGCAACATCTCATTATGATTATGTTTGCGCTGAATTATCAAAAGGCATTGCATCAGTATCCTTAAATAGCGGTGTACCTGTATTATTCGGAGTATTAACAACCGACAATATCGAACAAGCAATAGAACGTGCAGGCACAAAAGCAGGAAACAAAGGTGCTCAATGCGCTCAGAGTGCTATTGAAATGGCTAATTTAATTAAAAAAATTAATCTTTAGATTTAGAAATTATTTTCAAAAACAATCTTAGGACTAATGCCCTCTTATAACAAAGCTAATATCATCTTAAGTATAGACTTTTTATGAATTAGTTTTTTAGGGAGAGTATTTAGGAATGAGAATTAGTTCCTTGAAGATAAAAAATATTTTTATTGCTTTTGTTATTGCTTTAATTGCTACACCTGCTTTAGCAGATGAAAATGTAATATCATCAGTTGTTATTTCAAAAGCAAAAGATAATCCAAACGCATACGAATTAAGCATTGATTCAACTCAACAAGTTCCCTATAAAAATCATATTGATGAAGATGGAAATGTATATTTTGATTTAAAAAATTCAATTTTAGCTAAAAATTTAGGCACTATTTATAATGATGTATCAAATATAGATAACGTAACAGTTAAACAACTTGATAAAAATAAAGTAAGAATATATGTAAATGGAAAAGACGCAAAAAATACCGAGTTAGTTTTTGTAAATTCTTTATTTGAAATTAAAGAAACTCCTTCCAAAAATATCGTTGTTAATAGACCGATTTCAGAATATAAATCAACAACATACGATAATGAAGACCTTGAATATAGCGATGATAGCCAAGAATGGGACGATAATTCATTTAATCTTTATCATTTAAGCTCAAGCATATTATCAGAATTAAAAAACGGTCCATCAGGTAAAATTTTAATCATTCTGACATTATTAGCCGTTGTTTCAATTTTAATAAAACTTCTTGTAAATAAAGTTGCACAAGATAAAGAACCTTTAATTGGTTTAAATAATTCAAAATATGCAAATAATGATATACAACTTGGCAGTCTTGGCAAAAATATCGCTCTTCAAAATGAAGGATATAAAAACACTTCAAATAGACAAGAGGCTCTAAGACAAGCACAAAAAGAATTAACAAAAGCTCATCAAAAATATCAAGAATACATTCAAAATAAATACCAAAACGCACAACCAAAAACAATTGACAAAGATTTATTAAAGAAAAGTTTTGCGCTAAATCAATATCAAAAAAGCACACAAAATCCATACAAAAACCAAGAAGTTATAAGAATTAACAAAGGTTTTAGTACAGACATACAAACAAATGGAAATTTTCAAATTCCTCCAAGACCAAAAATGCAACCTAAAAAGGAATTTACAAGCCCCTATATAAAAAGAGCAAATAACTTTGTTCAACAAAAAACTAACGAACAGCCCAAACAAAATATGAAATTTTTGGAATCCGTAACAAAAATTTATGAACAATCAGGAAGAAGAGATTTAGCGGACGAATTAAAAAATTCAATTACAAAAGCAAAACAAACAATTTAATATAATACTCAACCAATATTGCCTCTTTATTAAAGAGGCTTCTTTTTATTTTGTTAGACAATGGTTATATTTTTTCGTATAATTTATTTAGGTAGTTTATGACATCAAATGTTTACACTAAAAATGAAATATTGCAAAATTTAGCGTCAAAAGGCTTTTTTATTGACGCTTATACGCTTGATACCTTTTTTAATAAATGGAGAATAGAAGCAATATTTGAAGATGAACAAGGAAGCGAATTCTACGATAAAAACGCTCTTGATTTGATTTTAACTAAATTATTCAACGCAAAAGAAGAGGAAGAAGAAAAAAAACAAAAGGAAGCACAAGAACAACAAAACCAAGAAATGTATGTTCAAAATCAAAATACTTATGAAATGCCTCAACAGCCGACTATTCAAAATACTCAGCCAATCTATCCTCAACAAAATACAATTACACCTGCTACAAATAATCTTTTAAATGATATAACTCTATCAGACGGAACACCTTTAATTAACAAGGTTCAAAGCAATGATACAGAAGAATTAAAAATAGATTATAACATACTTGAACAAGAAGCGATTAAAGACATAAACCCTATAAATGACGCAGCTTTTAATTTTGAAGAACCACCAAAACAAGAAAAAAAGATGGGCATTTTAGAAGGTGCTATGCAAGCGACAGGACAAGAATTTGAACCCGAACAAACCCAAGCGCCTATTCAAGATATTCAAGAAGATAATAACGCCGATTTTGACGATATGAGCTTATTATCAGAATCCTATGAAGCTCAAGAAAAATTTAGAGAATATGTAGTTTCTGAACTATCAAAGAAAAATGTCGAAAAAAAAAAAAAAAACAACGAATTTAAACTTGATATATCAGAAAGAACACTTAATATGATTGCCCGTTCAATGGCAAAAAAAATAG
>CALUZF010000076.1 GCA_944325165.1 Candidatus Gastranaerophilales bacterium | reverse complement strand
TTTTCTTATGATAAAAATCTTGGATTGCAGAATATTAATTTGAAAATAAACAAGGGCGATTTTATAGGTATTATTGGTAAATCAGGATGTTATAAGACAACTTTATCTTTAATTATTTTGGGTCTAATAAAACCTCAAAAAGGCGAGATTTATATTGATGGAAATAAGCTAGAAGAAATTGATTATAAAAAATGGCAGAATAATATAGCGATTTTAACCCAAGATTTTGATTTTCTATATGATAATTTAGATGAAATTATTGAAAAATATTCTAAAAAATTAGATTTAAATACTAATTCAAAAGTTAGCGAGCTTTCTCAAGGGGAAAAGCAAAGGCTTGCTTTTGCAAATATTTTAGCTAAAGATAAAGAAATTTTAATATTGGATGAGATAACAAGCTCCTGTGATGTTTTATCTGAAGATAAAATAAATGATATTTTACTTGATTTAAAAGGCAAAAAAACAATAATAGCAATAGCTCACAGATTAAATATTTTAAAATATTCCAACAAAATTATTTATATGGATGAAGGTAAAATTATCGATATTGGCACTTTTAGCGAATTAAGCGAAAAATATGATGAATTTAAAAATATAATAAAACTATCTGAATTTAAGATTGATTAAGTCATTTTATTATAAACTTCAAGTATTTTTTTGGCTTGTTTTTCTTTATGAAGCTCTTTATAGCAATATGCTAAATTGTAATAATAATCTTTATTTTGAGGACTTAATTCAAGCGCTTTAATCAGATTTTTTTTAGCTGCTTCAAAGTTTTTTAATTTCATCTGACAACAAGCTAAGTTATAATATGCGCTTGGAAATGTTTTATTGTATTTAATTGCAAGCTCAAAATTATTGGAAGCAAGAAGATAAGATTTTTTGGATGCAAAAATACAACCTAAATTGTAATATGCTTTATAGTAGCTGTAATTTTTATCCAGCGCTTTATTTAAATTTTGGATAGCTGAATTATCATCATTATTTTCTTGAGCAATATTTGCTAAAAGCAAAAAAACTTCTTCGTTTTTTTCACTTGTAGGGAGATTATCCAATAATTTAAATGCTTCTTTGTAGTTTCCTGTTGTATATAGAGCTATTGCTTGCTGTTTAATATCTTTTATATTGTCATTATTTGCTGCAAGTGTTATATTAGATATGTTTAATGTAAATAAATAAAGAATTGATGAATATAAAAATATTTTTCTTAACAAGATAATCCTCTCAAGTATAGTATATTAGAATAATACACTAAATTTTTGGGTTTGTGTATATAATATAAAAATATTTGTCTTGGTTTTTTACATGATATAATATTCAATGTGAATAATGACGGTAATAAAATGAATAGTAGCTTAGAAGAAAGAATGCAGGTTTATCGCATTCCGATTAGACCTCAATATAAAAGAAGAAGACGTCCTAGAAAACAAAATAATTTTCCTAAATTTTTATTGTTTTTGGCTCTTGTTGTAGGATGTATTTTTTATTTTGTAAATCATAGTATTGAGCAGGATACAACAGTGTCAGCTCAATCTGGCGTTACACGTTCTCCTTTGGATTTTAATTTTAATTTTTCTCCAAGAACTCATAATATTTTGGTTATGGGTATTGATTCTGCTACGAACCAAGAAAACCCTTTCAAGGGAAATCGTTCTGATACGATGTTGTTGGTTAGTATCGCTCCTTATGGAAGAAACATTAATATAATCTCTATTCCAAGAGATTCAAAAGTATATATTGCAGGAAGAAATAAAACAGATAAAATTAATCATGCCTTTGCTTTTGGCGGTGCAAAACTTGCCGTTAAAACGGTTGAAGAAACTTTTGGGGTAAAAATCCATAATTATCTTGCAATTTCAAATGCAGGTGTCATAAAAGCGATAGATATTTTAGGTGGTTTGCCGATATATATTGAAAAAAATATGAAATATGATGATTATACAGCAAATCTTCATATTAATTTAAAACAAGGAAAATATGTTTTAACAGGTAAACAAGTAGAAGGTTATCTAAGATTTAGACACGATTCATTTGGAGATATCGGCAGAATAAGACGTCAACAATGGTTTTTCGATGCACTTTGTGCTCATTTAAAGAGCCCTGTTGTGGTTGTAAAATTGCCTGAATTATTAAAAGTAATTCCTGATTATATCCAAACTGATTTATCAGCTTATGATTTGGCTAAATATTTAGGAATGGCTAAAAATATTGATTCTTCATCAATTCAAATTGCTACAATTCCCGGAGCTCCATCTACAAAAGGGATAATAAGCTATTGGATAGTTGAGCCGGAAAAAACTCAAGAATTAATCAATAAGATGATATATAGAAATAAAACAGATATAGATACAAGAGATTTATCAATCGGTATATTGTATGCAAATTCAAAATTAGATACTGCAACAGCTCTAAAAGAAGAATTGGAAGCTCGAGGTGCAATAGTTAAAATGCAGGCTTCTAATTCAATTTTTAAAAATTATATAGCAATCCATAATCTTGAAGTTACAGGAGAAATGATTTCCGAACTTAAAAAGTCAATCCCTGAAATCAAAGATAAACATACAATTTATGACCCTGTTGGCATAAATCGTATGGGTCGAGATATGACTATTGTAATTTCTGATTTATAAAAATACATTGTTTAGATTAGTTGTTTTTCTTTTAAATTGTTCTTACGGTTGATTTAATAAGAGCGATTATATTAGAAAATTGGTCTATGATTTTAAATCAGAATGAAAAATATTTATTGAAATTTATCTCCTCGCAATCAAGCTTTGTTAATAATGATAATGAGCTTTTGAGTGTTATTTTTAAGCTTGGAATAAAGTTAAATTTCAAAGATTCTAACCCTGTTTATCAAATTATTGATGAATTAAGTTATGCAAATTATTATTTAAATTAGGTTGAAAAGATGAAAGAAAAATATATCAAGCTTCTGACTTATGTTGTATATACATTGATTGTTGTAGGTATTTTTGTTTTATTAATATGGCTTGGAAGATTTGATTCATTTAGAAATTTTATGGATAAAATAGAGTCAACATCTTTCGATTTAAGGCAATCTATAATATCTAAATATAAAAAACCAAATAAAGATATTTTAATAATTGCAATAGATGACGCAACTTATGAATATGTAATGGATAAATATGGTTCATGGCCTATATCAAGAAGTGTTTGGGCTGATACTGTTAATTTTGTTGAATTGGGCAAGCCTAAAAATATAATTTTTGATTTATTATTTATTAAATCTAATTTGTCGGATATTAAATCAGATATAGCGTTTTCTAATTCTATTAAAGATAACGATAATATTTATCTGTCAATGAATTTTGATAATTATAACGATAAAATCAGAATGTCCCCTGTGTTTGAGGATAAATTAAAGCTAAAAGTAAAAGAAGGTTTTTTGGCTGATAATCCTTTTATAACTTTCATTAATGCAAGAGCTGTTATGCCCGAGCTTGTTCAAGTTACGGATAATATAGGCTCAATCAATGTTACAAGAGATATGGATGGAATTATTAGAAATATTACTCCGATATTTAAATATAAAGGGGATTATTATCCTAATTTGTCGCTAAAAGTTGCAATGGATTTATATAAAGTAAATGAAATTTCAATTAAAAATAATTCTATTGTTATTGATAATAATCATATTATTCCTCTTGATATGACAAATAGAGCGATTTTGAATTGGTATGGCGGTGCAGGTACTTATGAACATGTGCCTATGTGGGAAATTATCGAAGCTAGAAAAAATAATGATTTAGATTATGTTCAAAAGTTTAAAGATAAAATTATATACGTAGGAACAACTGCGACAAGTTTATCTGATATAAAAAGCGTTCCTGTTGAATATAATTTAGCAGGAGTTGAACTGCATACGACATTTTTGAATAATATTATTGATAATAATTTTATTAAAAAACCTAATATAAAATATGACTTTTTGATTTCTATATTTTTGTCAATTATTGTTGGATATTGTGTTTTAAAAATTACTTCAGTAATAAAAACAATACTTTTTTTGATTGTCATATTGATTTTGTATGGTGCAATATCAGTTTTTGTAATGTATCATTATAATCTTTGGATTACCATAGTTTTACCTTATGTTTCAACTATTACTGTTTTTGTGTTGACATATTGTGAAAAATATTTGTTAAAATCAAAAGATTATGAACAGACATATAAGCTTGCTGTAACTGATGGTTTAACTCAATTATATAATCATAGATATTTTCAAGAGCAGATGATTAATAATATCAATACTTATGAAAGATATGGAGTTAATTTCTCATTAATTTTAATTGATATTGATTTCTTTAAAAAATTCAATGATACTTATGGTCATCAATCAGGTGATTGTGTGCTAAGACAGGTTGCAAATATCTTAAAGAAAATTTCAAGAACGTCAGATATCGCTTGCAGATATGGCGGCGAAGAAATGGCAATTATTTTAACAAATACCAATAAAGATGAAGCAATAATTACCGCAAATAAAGTTTGTAATAACGTAAGAGAAAATAAATTTGTCTTGGCAAACGGCGAAAAGGTTAATGTAACAATTAGTGTTGGCGTTGCAAGTGTTGGAATTAATGGTAAAACACCTCAAGAAATTATTGAATACGCTGATAAATGCTTATATTTTGCAAAAGAACATGGTAGAAATCAAGTTGTTTCAGATGTTTAATCGGTTAGTTGAAAAGGACATTTTGAACATCTTGCTTTTGGTCTTAAAATTAAATTATCTTCAAGATCGTATAATTTAGCTATTCTTGTGATTAATTTTTCACCGCATAGAGGGCATTTTATTTCAAAATTTGGATTTTGAGAATTTAATAAAATCATTTCTCTGATTGAATCCATTATATTATTTTTTGCAAGAGTGAAATCGGTTTTTGCTTCGTATTGTTTTATTTCTTTGTTGTCAATTTTTAAGCCTTTAGCAAGTTTTTGTCTTATAGTTGAAGCTAAAAACAACTCTAAACCTTGTTCAATTGCTTGAATTTCTTCCAAAGTTAGACTTGCTTTTTGCGCTAATTCTTCTTGAGATAGATTTAGTGATTCTCTTTTTTGTGATATAAATTGTCCTAGTGAAATGTCTTTTTTCTTCATGGTTTTATTTTATCATTAAAAAACGCCGAGCAAATCGACGTTTTAATATTTTTATGAAATATCCCATCTTCCGCAGGTTCCGCCCCAGCGAGCTATGATATTTCCTTTTATATCTCCTATTTTATTTATTTGGGCTCTGTCTTGTTGTTCTTTGCCTTCTAAAATTGTTATAACTTCGCAATTGTTAGAACAACCATTGCAAGTACAAGTTATAGAATGGAATTCCATATCTTTAATTGTCCAGCCTTTGAATTTTGTTTTGTTGTTTGTGTATTGATGATGTTCCATAGCAAGCATTGCAGCTCCTATTGCACCCATTGTTTGATGATTTGGCGGAACAATTATTTCACATCCTAATTCTTCTTCAAATGCTTTTACCATACCTTTGTTTGTTGCAACACCGCCTTGGAATGATATGCAAGGAAGTAAATCTTTTCCAAGCGCTAAGTTTGCAATATAGTTTCTAACTAAAGCTTGGCATAATCCATATAATAAGTCTTCGACTGCATAGCCTAATTGTTGTTTATGGATTAAATCAGATTCTGCAAATACACCGCAGCGACCTGCAATTCTTGCGGGTGATTTTGATTTTAGAGCAATATCTCCAAAATCTTTAATATCAACATTTAATCTTTGGGCTTGGTGATCTAAAAATGAGCCTGTGCCTGCAGCGCAAACTGTATTCATTGCAAAATCAGTAACGATACCATCTCTTAAAATAATTATTTTAGAGTCTTGTCCGCCGATTTCAAGTATTGTTTGAACATTCGGAACAGCAGCACTTGCAGCTACTGCATGAGCTGTGATTTCATTTTTTATAACGTCAGCCCCAACTAAAGCACCTGCTAGATTTCTTCCAGAGCCTGTTGTTCCAACTGAGGCAATTTCATATTCTCTTCCTTGCGCTTGAGATAATAAATTATCCAAGCATTTTTGAACTGCTATAACAGGTTGACCTGCAGTTCTTGTCATGTAGCTATCTACATATTGTCCGTTTTCATCGACCAGAGCTATTTTGGTAGTAACGGAACCTACATCTATTCCTAAATAAACTTTCATCATGATTTAATTTTATTACAAAAATGGATTTTTAAAAGAAATTTTTGATATAATTAACTTATGGAAAAGACAGTTATTAAATTCGGCACTGATGGTTTTAGAGGAATAATCGCTCGTGAGTTCACTTTTGAAACGGTTGAGCGAATTATAAAAGCAATATGCTTATATATTAGAAATTTAAATGAAAATAAAAAAACAATAATTGTGGGTTATGACCCAAGATTTATGGCACGTGATTTTGCAAAATTTTGTGCAGAGTTATTAAAAAAATTTGGTTTTAAGGTTATTTTATCATCAAAAGTTGTACCTACTCCAATTGTAGCTTATTGTGCAAAATATTATCCTGATTCAATTGGGGCAATTATGCTTACTGCTTCTCATAATCCTAAGGAATATCAAGGAATTAAATTTATTCCAAATTATGCAGGGCCTGCAACTAAAGAAATTACAGATGAAATATTAAAATATTTAGATTTAGATGTTTCTTTGGTTGATGGTGGTGAGATTATTGAAAAAACGCTTGATGAGGACTACATAAAACATCTTGAAACAATTATAGATTTTGAAAAAATAAAACAAAACCAACCAAAAATTATTTATGATGGTTTATTTTCTTCTTCTATCGGTTATTTTGATAAAATTTTAGATAAACATAAAATCGATTATGAAGCAATTAATATGTACCATAGCTCCGATTTTGGCGGTGGATTGCCTGAACCTAAGCCAAAATTTATGAAATATAGAAAATTGGGCTATGTAGTTTTTGCAAATGATGGTGATGCTGATAGATACGGTGTTATTGATGAAGAAGGTAATTATATAAGCCCAAATATAGTTCTTGCAATGCTTTTAAAATATTTGCATTCTAAAAATAAATCTGGTTATATGGTAAAAACCGTTGGAGTGTCTAATTTAGTTGATGTTGTAGCAAAAAAATGCAATATTGAAACAATAACAACCCCTGTTGGTTTTAAGTGGTTATCAGAAGCCATGAGAAAAAATAAAACAATTCTAGCAGGCGAAGATTCTGGCGGTTTATCATCAGGCGAACATATTCCAGAAAAAGATGGTTTGTTTGCTAATTTATTAATTTTAGAGATGATGGCTGATGAAAATAAATCATTAGCCCAATTATCAAAAGAAATTATCGATTTTGCAGGTTGTGAATTTTTTACTGATAGAGTAGATATTGAATTAGAAAATGACACAGTTGCAAATAATTTAATGTCGAAATTCAATAATATGGCTCAAATTGCAGATTTTGAAATAAAAGAAAAATTAGAGCTTGATGGAATTAAATTATTCTTAGATGATAAATTAACCTCTCTTTTAATTAGAAAAAGCGGAACAGAACCACTTTTAAGGTTTTATATTGAATCAAATTCAAAAGATAAACTTGATGAAATTAAAAATTTTGTTAATAAAAATGCTTTTTAATCATAGAAGTTAAAATTTTTAGGTAATTCTTTTTCTATCATTTGCGCAAATTGTGAAAATTTTAATCCGAATGCATTTGCAAGTTTCCATAGAGTAGTTATTTTTGTATCAACATTGCCATTTTCAAGACGAGATAACAATCCGTTTCCAATATCATATTCAAAAGAAAATTTATTAATACCTTTATTAAGTGCTTTTCTTTGTGCTTGGGTAATTTTCCCTAGTGCAATTAAAAGCATTTTTTTCTTTTGCTCCATTATTATTGTGTCTTCATCGTTCATATTTTTATTTTAGTAAATATTGATTATAGACTATTGACTACAGTCAATAGCATGTTGTAATATTTTTCATGTCTTATTTTTACGTATGGTATTGGATAACAAAATGAAAAAGATTTTTTTACTTGCGTTTTCGCTTGTCGAAATAGTTGTAGCATTGATTATAATTAGCGTCATCACAGCAGCTCTGGCGCCTATCATAACTAAGAAAATGAAAAGCAATAATATAACAGTAGGATCATTAGGTGGTGCAACAAATACTAAATGTGATAATCCTAATTGCAGTTTTTGTACTAAAGACGCTTGTGTTGTTTGTGGTCTAACTTGTCTTGAAAGTCAAGCATTAAATATTCCAGAGTGTTCATGTAAAGAATGTACAGAGCTTCATGGTGATAAATGTTTAAAGTGTGGATTAGATAAATGT
>CALUZF010000075.1 GCA_944325165.1 Candidatus Gastranaerophilales bacterium | reverse complement strand
AGTTTTTTTATCATAAATAAGGTAAGTTATTGCACCGAAAATCCCATTGGGAAATATTTTAATCTCCATTTATTTTTCCTTTAATTTAATTTGTTTAATATATTTGGATTTTAACATATAAATCCAATTTTTGATTAAATTAAAGGGAGATAAATCTTGATACACTTTATATAAAATCGAGCGCATTTTTTTATCCGAAACATCAAAATGTCTTTGAAGTTCTTGAATGTATTTATTTATATATTCTTTTATTCGAGCTTCTTTAAAAGTTTCTTCAAGAGTTTTATTTTTATTGAATAAATTTTGCATAATACACCACTTTTCAAGTTTATTTTATAAAAAATTTTAGTGCTTTTCATTAGAATAATGCACAATAAAGGCTAATATACACAAGTTTAAATATTGTGTTAAAATTATTTATGATGAGAGAGGTTAAATTTAAATTTCATATATTTTTTATAATTTTTTTGATGTTATTTAATTTAATAACAGCTCAAAAAGCCCATGCCATAAGAATAGGCTTAAATGAAGGCGTTAGAAAAACTTATGTTGGAAGCTCTCAAAATGCTTGGTTTAGAGACGCAAACACAGGACAATTATTATTTATCTCTCGTTCATTTTTCCCATATTCCATTAAAGCATACGGCGATAACTCCATTGCAATCAAATTAAAAGGCAAATATTATGATTGTGATACAAATGCAATTTTTATAGAAAACCCTGAAAAAAGAGGATTTCTTGCAACAAAAAGAAGATGGTATAGAGGAGATATAGTAATTTATAATATTAATGGCACCCTAACAGTTGTAAATTCTCTGCCTTTAGAAGAATATTTAATGGGCGTAGTACCATCTGAAATGCCATCAAAATGGAATATAGAAGCTCAAAAAGCACAAGCAATTGCAGCAAGAAGTTATGCTTTAGCTAATCTAAATAAAAGAGGTTCGCATGGATATGATCTAAAAGATACTCCCCATGACCAAGCCTATGGCGGTGCAAGCAGCGAAACTCCTCAAACAACAAGAGCTGTACTATCTACAAGAGGCGAGGTTTTAACTTACGATAATAAAATAATTCCAGCATACTACCATGCTTCAGCTGGCGGAAAAACTATTCAAGCAGGGGAAATTTGGAATCATGACTTACCTTATATACAATCTGTTAACAGTTTTGATTGGGGAATAAGAAAAAATGGTCATGGAGTAGGCATGAGCCAATATGGGGCTAATAACCTTGCAAATAGAGGCTTTAGCGCACGTCAAATTTTAAATTATTTCTATAAAGATATAAGTTTTTCAAAATTAAAAACCAAAGAAGATTAATTTTTAAAGTTTTTAATATATAAAGGACTTGCAAAAGCCTTTTAAATGTGTATAATAAAGTGGTGTTATTTAAAAGGAGTTGTAAAATGAACAAAGAAGAATTAGTAAAAGCAGTTGCAGCAGTTGCTAAATTATCTCAAAAAGAAACAGCTGAAGTTATCGGTGCTACAATCGAAACAATCCAAAAAACAGTAGCTAAAAAACAAAAAGTAACTTTAGTTGGTTTCGGTACATTTGAAGCTAGAAAAAGAGCTGCTAGAGTAGGCAGAAACCCACAAACAGGTAAAGAAATTAAAATCGCTGCTAAAACAGTTCCTGCATTCTCAGCTGGTAAAAAATTCAAAGAATTAGTAAAATAGTTCTTTAAATTGATTTTGAAAAGGCCCTTATTTATTAAGGGTCTTTTTATTTGATAAAAAAAAGAGCGTAAAATACGCTCAAAGTCATGTTTTTGGTTTATTAAATTATAAAATTATATTTTTAAAATATATATAAATTATATTGATATATACTAACTTTAAAATAATATTATGTCAAATATTGTTATTTTATGATATATTTAATATAAGTTATTAGGAGGAATTATGGCAAAAGATGCTAGTTTTGATATTGTTTCAGAATTTGATAAACAAGAGCTTGTAAATGCGATAGATCAAGTCAAAAGAGAATTATCTACACGCTTTGATTTAAAAGACTCTAACTCATCAGTTGAACTTGTTGAAGATAAAGCCATTAATATCACAACAAATGATGAAATGAAATTAAAAAATATCTATGATATTTTGCAATCAAAGCTAGTTAAAAGAAATTTGAGCCTTAAAATTCTTGACCCTCAAAAATCTGAAAACGCTCTTGGGGGAAATGTTAAACAAGAAATTAAACTAAAAAAAGGCTTATCAGTTGAATTAGCAAAAAAAATTGTTGCTATGATTAAAGATACAAAACTAAAAGTGCAAGCCTCTATTCAAGGCGACAGTGTCAGAGTAGTAGGAAAATCAAGAGATGACTTACAAGATGTTATTAAAGCAATAAGAGCCAAAGAAGATACAATTGACGCACCTTTGCAATTTACAAATTATCGTTAATTATCAACAGGGTAAATTTCAAAAATGAAAGAACGAATAACGCTATTAATCATAATTACTTCATTAATTGCATTTATAATTGTTTTTCAAAATTATTTTAATACAATGTGGGCAATAATATTCCTTGTAGGTTTTATGACATTGTATTCAATCTATATGTGGATTGTAACCAAATATAGAAAAAGAATTTTAAGAAAAAAACCGCCCATTATTAATTATGATTTTCATCCTTTTGTATCAATCTTAATTCCTTGTCATAATGAACACGAAGTTATTGAAAAAACCGCACAAAATATCTTAAATATTGATTATGATAACTTTGAAATAATTTTAATTGACGATAGAAGCGAAGATGACACAGCAAAAATTATTAAAAATTTAGAAAAAAAACACGAAAAAATTACCTCCTTAATTCGTCCAAAAGATGCTACTGCAGGAAAATCCGCAGTATTAAATGACGCTATGAAAATAGCCAAAGGTGAAGCTATTCTTGTTTTTGATGCTGATGCTAAAGTTGAGAATGATTTTCTTAAAAAAATGCTTCCAAAATTAGAACCTGCTGATGTCGGTGCCGTTCAAGCTCAAAAAGTTATAATTAATGCAAAACAAAACTTTTTAACACAATGCCAATATAATGAATATATCTTGGATACTCACTTGCAAGTCGGTCGTGATGCGGTTAGGGGTGCTGTTGAATTAAGAGGAAACGGCGAATTAATTAAGCGTCAAGCGATTAATAATATTAATGGCTGGAATGAAGAAACAATAACAGATGACCTTGATATGTCTACAAGATTGCATATTAAAGGCTGGGATATTCGTTTTTGCCCTGAAGCACGTGTTTATGAAGAAGGCGTTATAACTTTTGGCGCATTAATTCGACAAAGAAGAAGATGGGTCGAAGGTTCGATAAGAAGATACTTAGAATATGCAGGACAAGTTTTCACATCAAGAGATATGTCCCTAAGAGTTGGTTTTGACCTTATAGCTTATATTACAGAGTTTCTTTTACCGTTTTGGTTAATTGCTGAAATTTTCTTCCAAGCTTTTCATTTTATTCAAGGGGACACAAATTGCATACTATCATCAGCAATTTTAATCACAACAACAGCATTTTTCTTCATAGGAAGTTTTATCTATGCGCTTAGAAAATATGCAAATTTAAAGCTTAAAGACGCACTATGGCAAGCAATTGTGACATCAATATATTTCTTAACTATATGGTTTCCGATTGCAATGCTTATTATATTTAAAATAGTCTTTACCAAAAAAACCATGGATTGGGGCAAAACTCAACACGGAGTAGCAACAGTAATAGCCGAGGAATTAGAAAATGCTTAATAATCCAAATTTTCATTTTATTGCCATCGGAGGCGTTGGTCAAAGTGCATTGGCAAAAATCCTTTTATGCTTAGGTTATAGCGTATCTGGTTCGGATATAAACGATAGCAAATATACTAAATTAGTTCGTGATTTAGGAGCGAAAGTTTATATAGGACATGATAAAAATAATATCAAAGGCACTCCTAAAATTGTTATTTCATCAGCAATTAAAGAAGATAATCCCGAGCTTATAGAAGCTAAAAAATTAAATTTAGAAATTATGCACAGAAGTGATTGCCTTAAATTCATCTCACAACAATTTCCAAAATTTATAGGTCTGGCTGGAACCCATGGCAAAACTACAACATCAGGGCTTTTGAGTTTTATTTTAGAAAATTTAAAAACAAACCCAAGTTATGCAATAGGCGGTATTATTCCAAAATTAAACATCAATGCTAACGCAAATAAAAATTCAAAATATTTCATAGCAGAACTTGATGAATCAGACGGAACAATTCAAAAATATTCTCCAGATTATCTTGTGATTAATAATCTTGAAGCTGATCATCTTGATTATTATAAAAATGGTTTAGATGATATTATAAAAACTTTTGAAAAATTAACAACAAACATGGATGAAAATTCCAAAATTTTTATAAATATCGACGATGAAGGATGTAATAAATTTTTATCACAAACAAATTATAAAAATTTTATTACTTATGCAATAAATAAAAATGCGTCCTATCAAGCAAAAAACATTATTTTTGATGAATTAAATTCTAGTTTTGAAATTTATAAAGAAAATAATTTATTAGGAAAGATTAATCTTATAATCCCTGGAATACATAATGTTTATAATGCTTTGGCTATTGTTAGCATATTAGATGATTTAGGCTTTAAATTTGATGATTATAAAAAATTCTTTAGCGAATTTTCTGGTATGGGAAGAAGATTTCAACTTGTTGCAGATGTAAATAACATTAAAATTATTGATGATTACGCCCATCATCCAAAAGAAATTAAATCCACACTCAATTCAATTAAAAATCTAAAAAGAAGAAAGGTTGTAATTTTCCAACCTCATAGATACACAAGACTGAAAGGTCTTTGGGGGGAATTTTTAAATAGTTTTGATGATATTGATAAACTTTTTATCATTGATACATTCTGCGCAGGCGATAAATTTGATGAAAATTTTAACAGCAAAATTTTTGCCCAAGAAATATCAAAAAAAGGAATAGATGCGCAATATATCGATGGAACAATAGCACAAGCAGGAGAAAAAATAACACCATATTTAAAAGAAAATGATATAGTTTTAACTCTTGGCGCAGGCGATATAACAAAAATCGGCGGGGTGATAAATGGTCTGCTCGCAAAATGAAATAAAACACTATAAAGATTTTCAATTAACAAATTATAATACCTTGCGAATTAAATCAATCGCAAAGGATTTTTGGATGCCCGATAATACAGGGGAATTAATTTCATTATTAAAAAAATTTAAAAACAATAATCCGATTATAATAGGAAACGGCTCAAATATATTATGTTCGTCTAAAGGGATATATGAACCTGTTATATATAGCGGAAATATTAAATCAGCAATTTTTTTCAATACAACAGTTGAAATTGAAGCGGGTGCAAAAAGCCAAACAATATCTAAAATGGCGCTTGATAAGGGTCTATCGGGTTTTGAATTTTTAATAGGAATACCGGCCACCATAGGAGGCGCTGTTTATATGAACGCAGGCGCGCACTGCCAAACTATAAGCGATTATTTAATAAATGCTAAAGTGTACGATTATAAAGAAAATAAGGTTTTACACTTATCAAAAGAAGAACTTGATTTTTCATATAGACATTCAATTTTAAAAGAAAAACCATATATTCTCTTAAGTGCTAAATTTGAGCTTGATAAAAAAAATAAAACTGAAATTAAAGCAAAAATGGATGAAAATTTAATCTTTAGAAAAAATAGACAACCAAATTTAGCACTTCCAAATGCAGGTTCTGTCTTTAAAAATCCCAAAGATTGCGAACTTTCAGCAGGTGCCCTAATTGATAAATGCGGACTTAGAGGCTTTAGAATAGGTGATTGTGAAGTTTGGGAAAATCATTGTAATTTTATAATTAACAAAGGAAATGCAACAAGCACTGATTATACAAATATAGTTTTTGAAATTTATCAAAAAGTAAAAGAAAAATTTAACATAGAATTAACGCCCGAGATAATATACATCGGCAAAATGACAAAGGATGAAAAAGAAAAATGGAAAATACTAAAAAAATAAACAAAAACTCAAAAATAGCAGTTTTATGCGGTGGACTATCAAACGAAAGAGAAGTATCGCTTCGCTCCGGAAGAAATGTTTTTAGAGCATTAATTGAATTAGGTTATAAAGATGTAAGTTTAATTGATGTTGATAGAAACATTGCTTCAATTTTAAAAGAAACAAAAATAGAATATGCAATTAATGTTCTACATGGTAGATATGGTGAAGATGGTTGCATACAAGGTGTTTTAGAATTTTTAAACATACCTTATTCAGGTTGCAGCGTTAAATCAAGCGCGATTTGCATGGATAAAATTATGACAAAAAAAGTTTTATCAAGCGAAAAAATAAATCTTATAAAATCAGTAAATGTAACTAAAGATAACTACAAAACAAAAGTAAAAGAGCTAAATTATCCGATTATAATAAAACCCGCAAACGAAGGTTCATCAATAGGCATGACAAAAGTAAATGATGAAAGCGAGCTTGATTGTGCTATGGATGAAGCTCTTAAATGCGATAAAGAAATTCTAATTGAAGAATATTTAGAAGGAACATCAGCAACAGTAGGTGTTTTAGAGCGTGAAAAAGAAGGAAAAATTGAAACATTTGCAACACCTATACTTGCTTTTAAAACAAAAACAGAATGGTATGATTATGAAGCAAAATATACAAAAGGTCTGACAGAATTTATTTTGCCGGCTAATTTTGATGAAAATTTGACAGAACAAATCAAAAATATGGCAATAAAAGCCCATAAAGCATGCTCATGCTCTGGAGTTTCTCGAGTTGACTTTTTAGTACATAATAACATACCATATATATTAGAAATAAATACTAACCCCGGTATGACAGATACTTCTGATTTACCGGCTCAAGCTCAAGCAATGGGCATAAATTACAACGAATTAGTCAATATCATTTTAAAATCAGCAGAAATTAAATAGAGGCAAAATTGGGTTTACTTTATCAAAAAAGAAGACTTAAAGTTAATAAAATCAAAAGGCAAATAGCTTCAAACAGATTGCTATTAATACGTTTGAGGATGTTTTTATCTTTAATTTTAATAATTTGCATTTGTTTTTGTTGCTATAAAATCCTAAAATTGCCTCAATGGTACATTAACAGCGAAAAATTATCAAAAGCAGACCCTAGCGTTTTAAAAATACAAGGAAATAACATCACGCCCGATTATAAAATTATTAATATGGTAAGGCAAACTCAACTGCCTTATACTCAAATTTTCAGATTGGATACGGATGAGCTTGAAAATAATATTTCACAATTACAACCCATTAAAAAAGTTTATGTTAGAAGATATTGGTTTCCTGCAAGATTGGTTATAAATATTGATGAAAGAACGCCTGCTTTTCTTTTAGCTCCCAACTTAGAATCAGAAGCAACATCAGCCCTTACAACAGACGGGGTTTTGATTGATCATGATTATTTACCTCTAAATCCTTCAATAAAAACAAAAAAACTTTTAACATACGGCGTAAGAGATGGATATGACGAAGTTTGGGATAAAAAAAGAATAGAAGAAATACTCAAACTTACAAAAGCTATTGAAGCATATTCAAATCAAGAGGTTCAATATATTGACCTAAGGAACCAAAAAGATGTATATATAATGTTAGAAGAATATTTAATCCGTCTTGGAGAAATTAACGAAACATCACTAAACCGTGCTAAATGGATAGCTTCAATTCTGCCCGAAGCTAAAAAATATAATCAAAAAGTTAAATATATCGACCTAAGATGGGATGATTCATATTATCTTCGATTAAAAGAATCAAAAGACGAAATAAAAAAACAACCAGAACAACAAAAACAAGAAAATAAAGAAATAAAAGAAGAAAAACCGCAAGCTCAGCAAGCTGCAAAAATTCAAGAAGAAACAATTCAACAAGAACAACAAAAAGAATCCGAAAAAGAAAATAAAATAAATGAACAATAAAATCCATGGTTCGTTTTAATTTATATCTCATGGAGAAAAGATGAACAAAAAAAGTCAAAAATATATAATTTTTATTGCCGTTTTAATATTTTTTGTAAATAACTTAAACTCTGTATTTGCAATAGAAGAAAATACACCGCAAGAAACAAAAAAGCCAAAATTTTCTTGGTTTAAAAAAAATAAAAATAATACATCACAAGATGACGCTTCAAATAATACAACCGCAACAAAAAAATTAAATAATAAAAAAACAAGAGTTGAAGATATAAAATTGCCTGAAGTTAGCGAAGGCAGACCCAAAATCCCATTTAATAAACTTTCTGTTATGTCTATTGATGATTGTGTAGAATACGCAATTAATCACAATCCGAATTTAG
>CALUZF010000074.1 GCA_944325165.1 Candidatus Gastranaerophilales bacterium | reverse complement strand
TCAACTTTACCGTCTGCTACATAATTTTCACCTGCAAGCTCAACTCTTGCAATATCTTTAAGTCTTATAGTTTGACCTAATGAAGATGAGCGAATAATAATATTTTCAAATTCTTCAGGTGTTTTTAAACGCCCCGGAGTTCTTAAAGTCAATGCCATTTCAGTCATTTTTTTCATTGGCTGATTACCCAAAGCACCCGCTGAAACTTGGGCGTTCTGCGCCGTTATAGCATTTGCCACTTCAGATGGCGAAACATTGAGCGCTGCCATTTTTGAGCTATCCAACCATACACGCATTGAATAATCTTTACCACCAAAAACTTGAACTTCGGCAACACCATATATACGAGCTAACTCATCTTTTAAATAAATAGAAGCATAATTTGATAAAGTAACCAAATCAACAGAATTATCTGGTGAATAAATACCATAATACAATAATCCGCCGCCGCCTGTATTTTGCTTAACTGTTAAACCGTAACGAGATACATCAGAAGGCAAGCGTGATGTTACTAAAGAAACTTTATTTTGAACATTAACAACGTTCATATCAGGATCAGAGCCAACTTCAAAATATATTGTAAGTCTATATGAACCATCTTGAGAATTTGATGTCATATAAAGCATTCTCTCAACACCATTAACTGCCGATTCAATAGGAGCTGCAACAGTTGATTCAACTACGTCTGATGAAGCACCCATATACGTTGCGCTAACTGTAACTTGCGGAGGAGTAATTGTCGGATATTCCTCTAGCGGCAAATTTTTCATTGCAATTAAACCTATAAGAATAATTACAATAGAAATAACAAACGCAAATCTGGGTCTATTTATAAAAAACTTACAATCCATTATTCTTTTTCCTCTTTGGATTTATTTTCTAAATCCTCACTATTGGTTTTGGCAATTTTAACTTTCATTTTTGGCATTAATTTTGTTAAATTTGTTACTATATAATCATCTCCCAATTTCAAGCCGTCTTTTACAATCCAATAATTTTCATATTGACCGCTATCTTTGAAATATCTTACTTGTACAATATCATTTTCATCAGCAACATAAACATATCTTCCTTTAGAATCTTGCAAAGTAAACTCTTGCGGAAGCAATAAAACTTTTTGTTTAACATTAGAATAAACTTTAACTTTTACAAAATCCCCAGGAATTAAGATATGGTCATCATTTTGAAAAGTTGCTCTAAAATCGATTGTACCTGTTGTCATTGAAATTTGATTATCCCAAAAATCTTGAACACCCTTTATAGGATAAACCTTTCCACTAGGCAAAATTACATCAACTTTAGGAGGGTTTGCACCTTTCTTTGAAATAAAATCTAAGTTTCTCAAAGTTTCAAATTGTTTTGAATCAACACTATATTGAACGTATATAGGATTTGTTTTAGTAACTGTAGCTAAAGTTCCTGATTGAGCGCTAACATAATTTCCTTCTTGGATTTTAAGAGAACCTATTTTTCCATCCACAGGCGAAGTTATCTTTGTATAACTATAATTTCTTTGTGCCTCAGCTAACGCTGCATTTGCTGATTGTAATTGAGCTTGAGCAGATAATTTATCGGCATACAAGCCATCATAAGTAGATTTTGAAATAAAATCTTTCTTTACAAGCTCAGCCCCTCTTTCATAATCACGATTTGCTCTAAATAAATTTGCTTTAGCATTTTCGACATCAGCTTTTGCTTTATTTAGTGCATTAATATATTGAGTAGGTTCTATAATCATTAAAACCTGCCCTTTTTTTACATAATCGCCTTCTTTAAAATATTTTTTTTGAAGATAACCATCTATTCTGGCAACTAAATCAACTTTATCACTTGACTGAACTCTACCAGGGATTTCAATTGATTTATATATATCAGCTTCTTTAACATATCCTAGTTGAACAGTAGGAGTTGATGTAGCTTCAAGAGTTTTAGCTCTATTTATTTCTCCTATTTTAACAATTGTAAAACGAATTCCAACTAATATTAAAATGACAATAGAAGTAATTATTAGTATTTTTTTCATAATTTAAAACCTATTTGCTCCCCAATTTACAGTATTTAATTTAACATAAATTAAAATGAATAATACGAAAATCTCTATAAAATCGTATATCAGATGTAGTGCAACACTAATTATACATAGCTAAAAAACTTTTTTCAAATAAGCGATTTGGGCAATATTAATTTTATCCAATCAGAGAATTTAAAAAAATGAAAAACTGCGATAATTAAATTATCCTTTGCTTGGAGGTGAAATATGAATATAGAATATTTTAAAAAAATTATAAAAAAAGTTGAAAGCTATGATAAAAAAGCAACAAACCCCTTTCTTGAAAATCAATTTGAAAATAATCCTTTTAAATCAATATATGAACAAACTTATATCTGGGTAACAAAAGAGCGGGAATAAATCCCGCTTTTAGTCTATAAGTATTATTTTTTTTACAAAAAACAATTTTTGTAGTATCTTTATATTATCATAGAATGTGGGAGTGATTTTAAGTCAATGGCTGACGTAAATACGGTTGTTATAGTTAGTGATAAACAGGAGTTAATCAATCAAATTTCTTCAAAATTAGTATTATTGAGAAATTTAGATAAAATCAAATCTTGTTCAATTGAAGAAGCCCAAAATATGTTTGACGGCTTTAGTCCCAATGTTATTATTCTTCATTGTGATAACAACAATATGCGTGCGCTAAGCCTAATTAAAAAAATTAAAAACCAAGAAGAATATAAAAACCTTCCAATTCTTTTAATCAATGAAAATTGTTCAAGAGAAGTTATTATAGAAGCATTTGATAGTGGCATAAGCGATGTTCTATTTATGCCTATTATAGATTATGAATTGCTTATCAGAACAATTTGGTGCCTGCAAAAAAATGAATTAAATCTAAGCATTGAATCAAGAACTCAATTTTTAACTAATCTTGGAATAGTACAAGCACAAACAGGAGTTTATACTCAAAAATATTGTGATGATTTCTTGAAAAATGAAATAGCTCAATCAAAAAAATATTCCCAAAAAGCTTGTATTCTCTTGATTTCACCAGATAAAAAATATCCTAATTATAAAGATCCTAAAGATTTTATATCTATAATTAAGAAATCAATCCGTATAAATGATTCAATTATCATCAAAGATGTTGATCAATTCTATATTTATTTGCAAAAAACAAAATTAAACGGCGCATATAGCGTTTTTGAGCGTATTAATAACAATCTTGGGGTTGATTTTGGCGCTAATGCCGGAGTTGTTGAAGTTCAAGATCAAAGCTTTGAAGACATCAAAGACGCACTAAATGCAGCATTGGAAAAAGCTTGCGAAAATACTAATTCATTAATTGTTGCCTCTGATTTTTATACAAAAGAGAAAAAACCAACAATTAATCTTCAAAAGCCATCAGAAATTTTAGCAAAGCATGAAGCAATGGCAGCTGAAAATGAACCTATAAATAAACCTGCAAAAGAAGTGCAAAATGCCTTTGATAAAAACAGCATTAAATTATTCAACCAAGCATTTTTAAGAAAAGTCAAAGTTGTAATTAATCCTGTATTTAAAAAATACGAAAATATTTTACGTATCAAAAAACAAGATTTTGCAATTAATTCTTACACAGGAAATAAATCCATGTTTAGCGTTTCATCAGGCGATGTTTGTGCTTCAATGGCAATCGAATATGATGGTATAGAACATGCGCTTGTTCGTCTAACAATCACTGATAATGACCAAAAAAGACTTTTTGAAACCGAAACAATCGATTTCACAATTTTAGATTACCGCAAATTATCTTTAATGCTTAATGAATTAATTGATAAATTCATTATCATATTGAAGAAAAAAGCATAATACTCATACAATGACGAATTAGTGCATTTTTCGTGATTTTTACTAAAACATCACTTTAATCAATAACATCAAATTAATTGTTGCTAACTAAAATTTCTCTAAACGCCGCTAAACTGCGAGCAGAAATCTTCTTAGAAGTTTGTCTTTGTTCTTTTGCAATATTGAAAACTCGAACAATTCTTCTGATTTCTTCTTGGCTTTTAATTGTATTTGTAGCGTACACATTTTTAACTTTTTCAGCGGAAATGTTAAATAAAGCATTTAGTTCAACTTCTGTCATAACTACTCTCTATATTTGGCTATAATACTTTTCATGTTTATAAAGTATTTTTTTGCAGTCAAATTGCAGAAAAGTTTTATTTTGTTACAAAAGTTAATAAAAGACCCTCTTTAATAAGAGGGTCTTTCTATATTTAATATCTATTTTATTGAACTTGAGCCATTTCATCAGCTGAAGCATATACGCTATGACAGCCACAGTCAACGTGGACAATTTCACCTGTAACACCTGAAGATAAATCAGATAGCAAATATAAACCTGTTTTACCAACATCTTCAAGAGTAACATTTCTTTTTAGCGGTGCTTTAACAACTGCAGCTTTTAACATTTTACCGAAACCATCAATTCCAGATGCTGCAAGAGTTTTAACCGCACCTGCTGAAATACAATTAACTCTAACGCCATATTTACCCATATTATCAGCTAAATATCTTGCAGATGATTCTAGAGCAGCTTTAGCTACACCCATTACATTATAATTTGCAACAACTTTTTCACCACCAAGGTATGTCAAAGCAAGGATTGAACCGCCTTCATTCATAATCGGTTGAGCGCATCGTGTTAAAGTAACTAAAGAATATGCACTAACACCCATTGCAATGTCCCAGCCTTCTTTAGAAGTATTAATAAAATCACCTGTTAAATCTTCTCTTTTAGCAAATGCAACGGCATGAACCATAAAATCAATTTTGCCGTATGTTTTTTCTAATTCTGAAAATACTGCTTTTACTTCATCTTCTTTTGTAACATCGCAAGACATAATCACTTTAGCGTTCATACTTTCAGCAATCGGACGAACACGTTTTTCCATAACTTCGCCAGCGTATGTAAAAGCAATTTCTGCACCTGCTTCAAATAATTGTTTTGCGATACCGTATGCTATTCCATGGGTATTAGAAACACCAAAAATAACACCTTTCTTGCCGGTCATTAAACCCATATAAAAATCTCCCTTTAATCTTCTAATGGCTTAATTATAATATAAAGGGAATAATTATGCAAAAACGTGAAACTTTTTATAAAATTTCACGTCTATTAAAGTATAAATGCCGTATTTGCTACTAGGCTCTTGGGTTTTACCGGAGCCTTTTTTTATTTCCTATATATCAAAATTAAAGACAAAATTAAGCAATATAAGACAAATTCTGCTGTTTCTTCGATACATGTACTATGAAGATATTTTTCAGAATACATTTGAACAAAAACACAGCCAAATGAAGCTAAAAATGTCCATATCGGGAATTTGACATTTTTAATCATTTCAATAACATCAATCCAAATTTTCTTAATTAATGCGTATAAAATTCCAATTGCTATATAAATTCCAACTATAATATGCGCTAAATAGCCATATTTATAATGTGACCAAGTATAAAATTCTCCATCCATCCCCGGTATTCTGCCAAAAATTGCTCTACCGTAGCTCAATTCTCTTGCAAACATTAAAAATAAAAGCATAGCTAAAAATGTATAAAATACTTTATATTTTTTTGTAACCAAACAAACAACAAAACCTGCCACAAGAGCCACAAGCTGGATATTTTCAAGCAAACTATTTTCTAAAATATTATCTAAATTAAATATTTTAATAAAAAGAATACTAAAAATTAAAGCTAAAACAGCAAAAATATCCTCTTTATGAAATCTAAAATCCAACATTTCCAAAATCTTTTTCATAACTTAATTCCTATATAGACACAACTTATATTCTAACACAATTTTATCAGATTTTATGATAAAATGAATATATGAGCAAAGAATTTAAACAAGAATTTTCAATTAAATCAATCCCAACAGACGACACTGTATTATTAGAAAATACGCTAAATGCAATGAGCACAACAGGTTGGGAATTATATTCCATCTATGAAGCAGAACAAAATTCCAAAATCGTTTATAATTGCATCTTCACTAAAGAATCAACAATAGAAGACGATGAAACAACTGATGAAATAATCAACTTTAGAAGCACAGTTGAGCGTATGATGTATTCTAAAGAAGAACCTTACGAACTTTGTTTAAATTTACAGAAAAAAATCAAAGATAAAAAAGAAAAAATAGAAAAAATAAAAAGCCTCTTAGATGGTGCAAAAGAAGATGAAAGAGAGCTTTTAAACGAAGAAATAAATAAAGATATTGATGAATTAAACGACATAAAAAGAGATTTAAAAGAAATTTTAGCGCCCTCTAAAATGTCAAAATTTTTAGGCGAAGAAAGGCTATCAATAAATCTTTCCTCTGAAAACTATTCAATTTGCGATCCTGCAATTGAAAAAAATCTTTTATCTCAAACAGTAAAAATAAGACAAGAATTAACTCAAAATTTAGGCTATATAATTCCTAAGGTACAATTTATTGAAAATACCTCATTAGATGAATACGATTTTTCAATAAATATCCATGGAGTTCCCGTGGTGAAAGCTAAAGCATACCCTAATTATTTGGCTTTTTGGGAAGATGAGCTTAATTTTGATAAAATTCCAAAAGATGCTATAAGAGAAAAAGACCCCCTAACCAAAAGAAAAATTCTTTGGATACCAAAAGAAAATTGCGAGAATTATTGGGTAGAAGGACTTGAAGCAAGCGAATATATCGCAAATTATTTAGAATATTATGCTATTGTTCATGTTGATGAAATTTTTGACTATAAAGATTTAAACAGATACGTTGAATTTGTGGCAAATCAAAATGAATTTTTAACAGAAACGATTTTGGGCGATTACATAAGCGTTTCAGAGCTTAAATATATCCTAACTCAATTAATTCGAGAAAAAGTTTCAATAAAAGATATTACATATATTTTTGAAAAATTAAATGATTTTTCAGATGACCCTAATAAAGCTGATTTATTAGACAAATTAAGAGTATCCCTATCAAGACAAATTTCGCAAAGTGTCGCAAATAAAGATAAAGAAATTTTTGCCTATGAAATTGATGATGATACTATGGAGCTTTTAGAAAAACAAACAAATAAAGATGAACATAATGTCAAAATCGATTTATCTAAATTCAGCAAATTCAAAAAAATTCTAAAAGAAACAAGAAAAGATTTATTTGAGCAAAATGCTGTTCTTATTGTTAAACAACAATACAGACAAATCATTTTTATTCTTGTTTCTCAGCTATTTATAGATATACCTGTAATTTGTTATGAAGAAGTTAATTTAGATTATAAATTAAATATTTTAGGTAAAATTTAATTTATTTTTTACCTTCTTTCACAACTGTATAGATATATGGTTTTGAAAAATATTTGTTAGCTACTTCAATAACATCACTTTGAGAAACATCATTGATAAGTTTTTTATATTCTTCTAGCGCATTTAAACCATATCCCAATGAAGAAAACCAATTGAGTGTATTTGCTTCATCCATATTTGTCTCTTGAGATAATAAGAAATTGCCTAAAATCTTATCTTTAGCATCATTTAATTCTTTTGTTGTTACCATTTCATTTTTAATAGTTTCAATTTCAGCTAAAATTCCCATTTTAGCTTTATCAACGCTATTTGCATTAGTTCCGATATATGCAATAAAAGCACCATCTAAAACATTGGTTGATAAACTTGAGCCTACAGCATAAGCAAGCCCTTGTTCTTCTCTTAATTTAGTAAATAACCTTGATGACATGCCTTCACCTAAAATTGCATTTATCACATTTAGAGTTGCTATATCTTTTCTATTAAAAATATTTGTTGTTTTATATCCCAAAGCAAGCCAATTTGCTTGAACTTCGTTTTTATATAAAACAGTTTCAATGTTTTTTTGAGGATGATATTGTTCAAATTTTTGATTTTTAAAATTAAATTTTGTACCTTTTGGATTTTTCTTTATAATTTCTTCTAATTTATTTACAATATAATTCTCATCAACATCCCCAACTACTGCAATAGAGATATTTTGAGGGTCGATTATTCGAGAATAATAATTAACAATATCATCACGTGTAACTTTATTGATATTATTTAAAACAAATGTTGAATTTTGTCCGTAAATTGTATTTAAATAAGCTAGGCGTTTAAATTCATCAAAAACATAGCTTGATGGATTATCAGAAATTGCCCTCAATTCTTGAATTTTACGTTCTTTAATTTTATTTATTTCATAATCTGAAAAAACAGGATTATTAATAACTTCATTCAATGCAACAAAAGCCTTGTCTAGGTTATCTTTTGTAGATTGAATAACAATTGAAAAAATATCATTTGAGCTAGAAACAGATAATTTTATTCCATTTTCATC
>CALUZF010000073.1 GCA_944325165.1 Candidatus Gastranaerophilales bacterium | reverse complement strand
TCTTTTGCAATTTTAGCTCTTTTTGTCAGCATTCCTTGCATTTGCTATGGTTTTTGGAAAGGTTATATAATAACATATAGCCTAAATTATATAGCTTTAGAATATTATAAAAATTTTGAAAAAAAGGATTTTATTGAATATTCAAAATTGGTAAACACTAAAGAACTCGCTTCATATTTATTATTTTGCGCTATTATAAGCCTTTTAGGGTTTTTACCAAGTTTATTTTTTGCTCTTAGCAAGATTAATTTAATCTCATTAATTTCAAATCCTAGCTCATTAATGTCAAATATAGGAGATATTATATCAATTTTTATTTTTATTTTGATAAATGGTCTTGTTTTAGTGCCGTTTTTAAACTTTTTTAATCAAGCATTATTTTTTAAAAATACACACGAAAGCTTTTTTGATTTATTTTTAAATTGCTTCAAAATACAAAATTCAACAGGAATTATTTTATCTATAATTTTTAGCGTTTTAGGAAGTATAATATCGGGTCTAAATCCTATCATATATTTAGTTTTAGCCCTGTTATTAAATCTTCTTACTTTTTCAGTTAACACATTTTATTATGAGGACAGATGTCAAAAAAAGATTTAACAAACGAAATAGCATCTGTGCATTTAGGTAAAAAATCTATCGGATGCGAATTTTATGACCCTAATTTATTGGTTAAAATTCCAAGGCAATTAAATCGTCTGCAATATAATATTCAAGATGATAATTTGCCTTTTTTAGGGTGTGATGTTTGGCATAATTATGAATTTTCAGCTATGACAAATAATAATTTGCCAATTTCAAAAATATTAAAATTAAAATATGACGCAAAAAGTGAGTTTTTAGTTGAATCAAAATCACTAAAACTTTATTTAAATTCTTTTAATATGTCAAATTTTGGAAACAACACAAAAGAATGTCTTGAAATTTGCAAAAATATAATTGAAAAAGATTTATCAAATACGCTGAATACAAAAGTAGAAGCCAATTTCATAGAAAATGAAAGAATAAATATTTTTCAAAAATTTCAAAATATAATGGATTTTATTGATGAAAATAATTTAAAAATTAAAGAATTTAGCGAAAATCCAAACCTTTTGAAAATAGAAAATAATACTTTAAAAGAATATTTTTTAAAATTTGATGCACTTCGCTCTAACTGCAGAGTAACCCATCAACCGGATTTTGGGGATATTTTTATATACTATAAATCAAAAAAACATATCCTGGAAAATTCGCTTGTTCAATATTTATGTTCATTTAGAAAAGAATATCATTTCCATGAAGAATGCTGTGAAATGATTTATAAAAGACTTTTTGATATTTTAAATAAAGATGATGAATTATTTATTAGTGCACTTTACACAAGACGAGGCGGTATCGATATTAACCCTATTCGATATAGTGCAAATTGCTCAATAAAAGACTATGAAGATTTAATTGATACTAAAAAATTTGCAAGATGTCCTAATAAACAATAATTTTATTCAATTGAAGATTGAAAAATTTTAGATACAAAGCTAAATGCATCATCCATTCCATAATCTTTATCATCAAGAGCAATAGCTGCAACATAAGCCTTTAAAACATTTGCCATAACATTTTTAGGACTTGTTTTTAACAGTTCTTCATCAGCTACTATAAATTTGTCTAAACCTAATTTTTGTGAAATACAAGCTAGATTTTCTTCTGACATTATACTATTTAAAGTCCCTGTTAACTCTTGAAGCGAAGCATCATCGTTTTGTTGATAAATCATTCTTAAAATAGAAGCTTTCATTAGCTCAGAACCGATTTTTGCCATTGTATAATTATCGTATTTTGATGATTTATAACCTAAATCGCCCAAAGCTGAAAAATGAATAAATGCTTTATTTAAAAGTTCTTCATTGCGAATATATGTTCCTAATTTTTTTTGTAATTCAGATAATTCATAACTTCTTATAGCGTTAACTGTAGTAGGATTTTGTTCCCTTTGAATACCATGGAATGCAACTTGATTTTTATATAAAGAAATTAATTGAGAATTTTGAGATTTATTTTCTTGAATTTGAACATTTTGATTTGTATTTTTATATATTTTATTAAATCCTAAAGCACGATTTTTAGATATAATTGCATTAATTCTCATATTTTTCTCCTTTAATTCGTTTATAAAAAACACGAAAAAAATATTTTTTGCTAATCAAATTTTAAATTTTTTAAAATTTCTTGGGTTCTTTTTTTATTTTTTTCAATTAAATCTAATTTTTCATTATGCGATAAAGTTTTTTTAATACGATATTCTTCTTTCATAGCGCTTGATTTATCTTCAAAAATATCCACATAAGCAATATAATCAGGCTTATGAGCACGTGTATATTTTGCACCTGTTCCATTTTTATGTTTTTCAAAACGGCTTAAAACATCACGAGCTATACCGCAATAATAAGTATTATCAAGCGTTTTGAGAATGTAGAGATAATATTTCATCTAAAACTTCTATTATTTCTTTTTCTTTTTCTAATGTAACCAAAGCACTGCGGTATTTTGAGGCATTTCTCACAGATGAAATATAATAATTATAAAATTTTCTCATAAATTTTATACCGTTAATTTCACCCATATTAATAACTTCAAGCCTTAAATGCTCTTTTAGCATTTCGATTTTTTGAGCTAAACTAGGTTCATCTATAATTTCATTATTTTCAATGTATTTTTCAATTCGATAAGGCAAGCTAAAATCACCCATAATGCCTCTACCTATTGAAACACCCTTGCAACCGCTAATTTCAATACATTTTTTAGCATCTTGAACGCTTTTAATATCGCCATTTGCAAAAACAGGAATATTTAATTCATCAACTAAATTTTTAATTTTTGACCAATCAGCTTGACCTTGATACATTTGAGAGCGAGTTCTGGCATGCAAAGTTACAAAAGATGCTCCTGCTTTTTCTAAAGCTTTTCCAAATTCAACATAATTTTGTTCATCACATGTCCAACCAAGTCTGAATTTAGCACTAACAGGCAATCCTGTTGCTTCTTTTATCGCAGATAAAATTTCACATGCCAGCTTGGGCGTTTTCATCATAGCAGAACCATCGCCTGAAACTACAACTTTTTTAACCGGACAACCACAATTTATATCAATCATGCTTGCAAAAGGAGCTAAAATTTTAGCTGCTTTAACCATTTTATCAACCTTATGACCCACAAGCTGAAAAGCAAGCGGGTATTCAAAATCTTCAAATTTTATAATTCTTGGATTAGGATTATTGCAAAGCATTTCAGATGAAATCATCTCGGTTGTCATAAGACATTTTGAATTATATTTTCGAATTAAACCTCGAAAAACAACATCAGAAACCCCGGCTAGAGGAGCTTGTATAACTTTAATATCATCAATATTTATTTTTTTATTTGGTATTTCCATTTAACTGACTCAGATATTCTTTTAATTCCTTAACTCGAGAGCTTGAAAAGTTTGTCATGTCATCTTTTTCATTTTTTAAACTTAAAAATTTCTCATAATTTTGAACTGCTTCTTGATATTTTTCATCATTATCCAACAAAACCGCTAAAGAATAATAAGCAGGGGCAAAATTAGGACTTTTTGAAATCAAAGTTTTATATTGTTTTATAGCGTCATTCGGTTTTTTCATTTCCTCAAGATTTAGCGCTTTATAATACATCGCATATTCATCTTGTGGTTTTTTAGTTAGATATTTATCTAAAATTGCATAGGATTTTGCAAATTCATTATTTTCATAATATGAAATTGCTTCTTGTAATTGATTTGAATATTCATTTTCATCAATTGAAGCTAATAATTCTTTAGCTTGTGCATTTGTTTTATCATAAGCCAAAATCTTATTTGCCATTAATTTTGAATTAGTATAATCACCCAAAGAATAATAAGCCCAAGCACTATTTACTAGAGCTTCTTGATTGTTTGGTTCTTTAGCTAAAATTTCAAGATAATATTTATTAGCGTTATTATAATCCTTTAATTGCCAATAACAGCTTGCAAGCGCCATTTTAACTTCGGGAGTTTTATTTTCAATTTCTAAATATTTATTTATTGCACCTTGGTAATTTTGCGCTTCGTATAATTGCGTAGCTAAAGCATACAAAGAACCTGCATTATAGTTTTTAACATCTGATAAATAAGAATTTAATTTATCACTGTTTGGAATAGCTAACAAACCTTTTTGGCAAATATTTTCAGCATTTTTATAATCTTTTTGCTCAAGATAAATTTGAGCTAAATTTAAATAAACTTCCTCTTTAGATGGATTTATACGAAGCGCATTATTATAATATTGAAGCGCTTGAGAGTAGTTTTTATTTTTATGAAATTCATAAGCGCAATTAAATTGGGCTTCGTAGCTATTTGGTGAAGATTGAGCTTTTTTAATTAAATAGCTTTGCAATTTTTCACCGTTAAAATTATTCACAATAATATCATCAATATTAGCTTTTGCGTTTTGATTATTAGGATTTATAGCTAAAATTTGTTCGTAAACTTTAAGTGCTTCTTCATAGCGCATTAATTCTTTCAAAGCATTTGCTTTATATTCTAAAACCTCAATTTTATTAGGATTTGAAGCTAAAACTTTATCATAGACATTAATTGCTCCTTGATAATTCTTTTGTTGAATATACAAAGAAGCAAGATTATACATAATCACTTCATCATTAGGATTTAATTGATAAGCCTTTTGATATTGAGCTTTTGCAGCTTCTAAGTTACCTTGTTTTTGATAAATTGCACCAAGGTTAATATAACCTTGCGCATCATTTGGATTATTTACTATATTTTGCGTCCATTTGTTTTCTAAAATTTCCATCAGTTCGGGGCTTTTATCGCCATATTGCAAAGCTAGGTTATATTGTTCCATGCTGGCTTCATAATTTTTTGCTTCATCAAGCATAACACCATATAAAAAGTGCAATTTAGCGTCTTTTGGATTATTATCAATAGCTGTTTTCATATAATCCATGCCTAAAGATAAATTATTTAAATTTTTATAGATATTTCCTAAATTTTCATAAGCTGTATTTTTATATTGAGTATTTTTTAATTGTTGAAAATCATAAGCAGCAGCCGCTAATTCGCCTTGGGCTCTCAGAGTTTTAGCTGATTGCAAGCGAGATTGAGGGTTTTGGCTTTGTGATAATTTTTTTTCTAAATTATTAATATCATTAGTACAAGAACTAATTAAAGCACCTAAATTATTGGTTTTATTACTCCAATATTTTGCATAAAAACAAGCATTTTTATAATCAATTAAAGCTTTTTTTAATTCTTTGGTTGTATTTTGATAATATTGAGCTCTTGCATAATAAGCATTAGCTAGAGCACTTTGTATTGTTTCATCATAAGGGGAAAATCTTAAAACTTTTCTAAATTCATTAATTGCAGAAGAAAATTGTTGATTTTTTAAATATTGCATGCCGTTTGAATAATATGCACTGTATCTTTGAGCAGTTTGCTCTTGATATTGCGCATTTGCATAGTTAAAATTTAAAAATAATGCCAAACCAAGCAAAATTATAATTCTTTTTTTCATTAATTCTCCCCAATTAAATGCCATTTTATTATACAACAATATAAGATTTTATAATAGCGCAAGATGATTAAACAATATTATATTTTAGTTTATATTTTTACTTAATTGCCCCTTATATTATTTTCAATTATAATGAAAAAATCAAGGAGAAAGCTATGAAAGGCATAATTTTAGCAGCAGGAGCAGGCTCAAGATTGTATCCTGCAAGTTTACCTATTTCTAAGATATTATTGCCGGTTTATGATAAACCGATGATATATTATCCAATCACCACATTGCTTTTAGCGGGAATTAAAGATATTTTAATTATCACAAGCCCTTGTGATATCGATAATTTTAAAAAAGTTTTAGGAGATGGAAGCGATATCGGAGTTAAATTTTCATACGCTGTTCAAGAAGTACCAAAAGGTATAGCTGAAAGCTTTTTAATTGCTGAGGATTTCATCCAAAATGAACCTGTAGCACTAATTTTAGGCGATAATATTTTCCATGGCTTCGGTTTTTCATCAATGCTAAAAGAAGTGGGCTCAAGAGATTTTGGAGCAACAGTTTTCGGCTATCAAGTACAAGATCCTGAAAGATTTGGCGTTGTAGAATTTGATAAAAATAATAAAGTTATTTCAATTGAAGAAAAGCCAAAAAATCCAAAATCAAATTATGCAGTTACAGGCTTATATTTTTATGATAATAAAGTCGTTGAATATGCAAAAACCCTAAAACCATCTCAAAGAGGCGAGCTTGAAATAACTGATTTAAACAAAATTTACCTTGAAAAAAATAAATTAAAAGTTGAAATTTTAGGCAGAGGTTTTGCTTGGCTTGATACAGGAACATTTGAAAGCTTATTGCAGGCAGCTAATTTTGTTCAATCAATGGAAATTAATACAGGCATGAAAATAGCATCAATTGAAGAAGTAGCTTGTCGTATGGGCTATATTTCAACAGATAAATTAAAAGAAATAGCTCAAAAATATAAGCAAAATGGCTATGGCATATATTTAGAGAAAATGGCAAATTCTATTTCCTAAATTGTTGTGATAATTGAGAATAATGTCTATCAAAAGTTTTTTGAATAGTATCAACTACATCATCACAATCTAGTCCACAGCTTATATCTAATATATTCTTTAATATTTCATCTAAAAATACTTTTTCCACATTTGCTTTATATACAAATTTTCTTTCATTTTGAGTGCCAATATTTGTATATAATTGATTTAAATTAAATTTTGTGTTTATAAAATTATAAAGTATTTCTCTTTTATCAGAATCATCTCTTAAAGATTTTGGAAGAAATGATTTATGATTAGAATCATTTAAATTTTCTATAAATTCAACAAGGGCACACAATAAAGCACTTGTAACTACATCATCAAGCCCCGGGTTTGAATTGAAAAATTTATTTATTGCTTTTTGAGATATTTTTTCTACTTTATCTTTAAGTTCTTCTTGTTGTGGTGTTAAAAAATTATTAGTATATATAACACCTCTTGCAATTACCAATTGACTAGGATTATAGCCATTTTTAGTTGCCCAAGCATTAAATTCATTTCTTACTTGAGTAGGAATTAGCGAAAAAATCACTCTTTCACCTTTAATATTTTTATAGCCAAATCTTTCTTCCATTGGCATTTGAGACATTTTATATTTATCTAAATATTGATAACCTTTTTTAACTGCTTTTGAAAATTGCTCTCTTGCCCAAGCATTTTTCATCCAAAATAATTCAAGACCTGTAACTTTTCTATCAATAATATTTTGAGGATTTGCTAATTCTTCTAAAGTTACATTTTTATTCATTTTCCTAAAGAAACGAGCTAAGCCTTTATATACGCTTTTTCCTTCAGGAGTTTGATTCCAAGCATAATCCATAACAATAGACATATTTTCTATTTCTTCAGGATGTTGTCTATAAAATTCTTTTTGTCTTTCAGACATTTCATAGATTTTTTCAGGGTTTTCCCTATAATATTTTTTTAAACCTTGAGAAATATGTTCTTTATGCGCACTAGATAATGGTCCTCTTGGAATAACAACAGCTTCGCCTTGTGCTAATTGTTTTTTAGCTTCTTTTGCTTCTTTTAATTTAATTGACATTTGAGAAGTAAAATCTTCATTATATTTTTTATTTGAAAGTTTTAAAACATGAGCGTATTTTCTGTTCATTAAAGGAATATTTAACTTATCCATAACATAATTTAATTGTATTCCTTTTCCATCTTGAGAATTTTGCGCCAAATAATCAGATAAACCATTTAGCGAAAAACCTTGTCCCCAATATAATTTAATTAATTGCAAGGCTAAATCTTCGCTGTTAGCAAAGGCTTCAAGCTCATTATTTTTATATTCATCTATAAAACTTCCTTTTTGCGCTTCAACATCCCAAGCAGAAACAACATCACTAAATTCGGGATATTTTTCTTTTAATTCTTCTAATGAATAACAATCCAATACACCTTTATATTTTTCAAAATGGATATCATATAAAGTTTTATTTTGCGGATTATTTTCTAAAATAGTTTGTAAAACATTTTCTTCAATATCACAAGGATATTCGCTAGAATTTAATCTTTTAAAAGTTTCATTTAAATCAATGGAATAACCCCCGCAAAACGCCAAATATTGAGCAACAGTAGGCATTAATAATTTTTGTTTTTCAATTGAATTTGTTTGTTTTTGCGCAATATTATTTGTTTTTATAATATTTTTATTATTAGAATAATTAAAATTAATAGCTGAAAGTTTCATAACACACCTTTTTTTGTATATTTTTATAAAACAAATAAAAGTAAAAAATTGCCCAAAATAAAAAATACACATTTGTTTACAAAACTACTACACTTGTAGATTGTATA
>CALUZF010000072.1 GCA_944325165.1 Candidatus Gastranaerophilales bacterium | reverse complement strand
AGCGTGCTCTACGTTACTTATTCCGTTTCGCTTCGCTCCACTTGGGAGCTAACGTTCGCAAATCTATTCAATTATCATCTATTTTAAAAAACGAGCTATTTAATCATAACAAATAAAGCATTATAGTCAAGTGTTTTTTACATCGCTAATTTTCAAGCAATATCTTGATTGCTTCGCCATCCCTATGCATTTCTATAGCTTTTTTAGCGTATTTCATATCCATTTTTTTGGTAATCAATTTATCCACATCAATCTGACCGCTTGCAATTAGCTCTAGTGCTTCTCTGAAATACTCTGGTGTATGATGGAATGAGCTTATTATTTTAACTTCATCATAATGAAGTCTTCTTGTATCAAGATTTACACTGCTTCCAGAAGCGCAACCGCCAAAGAAATGAACATATCCGCCTTTTCTAACCAAAGAAAACATTTTTTCCCACATTGAAGGCAAACCTACGCACTCAATTGCAACATCTAAGCCTCTACCTTCATTTGTATGACTCATTATGATATCAGTCGGGTCTTGATGTTTTGTAATATCAATAATAATATCAGCCTGCGCAAATTCAGAAGCAAGCTTAAGCTTAAGAGGGTTTCTTCCCATAGCAATTACTTTCGCACCCTTTTGCTTTGCTAAATATGCAAACATTAAACCAATTGGCCCAATACCCATAACTCCAACGACATCACCTTTTTTAATAGGAGTTTTTGCTATCCCATGGACAACATTGGCTAAAGGCTCAGAAAATGCAGCCTGCGCAAAGGATAAATTTTTAGGAATTATAAGCGTGTTTTTTTCAACTATTCTTCTTGGAATTACAATATATTGAGCATAAGCACCATTTAATAAATCCAAATTTTCGCAAAGCTCAAACTCGCCATGCCTGCAATAAAAACACTCGCCACATGGCGCACTGTTAGCACAAACTACCCTATCGCCAATATTAAAACCAACAACATTTTCATCCATTTTTTCAATAACACCGGAAAATTCATGCCCGAAGCCCGATGGAGTTTTTTTAATTAAAACAGGATGTCCGCGTCTAAATGTTTTAACATCAGTACCGCAAGTAAGCGCTGCTTCAACTTTAACAAGGATTTCACCCTCATTTAGTTCAGGCACTTTTACTTCTTCATATCTGATATCATTCGGCGCATAATAGCGCACAGCTTTCATTCTCATATTTCTATATACGCTTTAAAAACATTCCCTCTAAGACTATCATTAACCGCTTTTGACAAATTGTCAAGAGAATAATGGGTACTAAGGTTATCAACCTTTACAATTCCCTTATTTAATAATTCGCAAGACAACTTAATATCCTCCATAGATGGCGAATAACTTGCGATTATAGAAAGCTCCCTATAATATATTTCATTATTTGCAAAGCCGGATAGGTCATCTTCAACAGATGAAAATACAACTATTTTTCCACCGTCAATTACATAATTAAGAGCTGTTTTTATAGCTTTTGAACTACCTGCTGTTAAAAACACAACATCATATTTTCTACATTCGTCAAAAACAAATCCGTTTTCATGCGCTAAATCAGCCCTAGATTTAGAAATATCAAATCCATAAGCATTAACGCCAAAAGCCCTTAGCCCTTTTAGCATCAATAAACCGATAGAGCCAAGTCCAACAACAAGAGCGCTATATTTTGAATTATCTTCATTATATTTAAAACCAGCTCGCTCAACAGCTCTTAAACAACAAGAAAGAGGTTCTAAGAATGCTTTTTCATCGTTTTTCAAGTATTCATTCATTTTATGAACCGTATATTTTAAATGTTTTTCATCAACCCTTATATATTCGCTAAAACCAGAGGGAAAAATATTAGAGCTTTTAAAAGTACGGCACATTGAATAAGATTTATTTTTGCAAAATTCACAATTAAAACAAGGATAATGATGTCCCAAAGCAACTGTATCGCCGACTTTAAAACCATTTATATCGGTATTAATTTCATCAATTACACCAACAACCTCATGTCCTAAAACAATTTTAGATTCATTTTCTTTTGTGGCATGTTTAATTTTTACCAAATCAGAACCACATAAACCGCAACCTAAAACTTTTATAATTGCACCATTTGAATTTAAGGTAGGTTTTGGAGTTTCTATTATTTCTACTTTTCCATTGAATAACTTTGCACTTTTCATAACTTTTAAATTATACTATAAACTATGTTAGATGATGAAATTAAAAAAATCATAAAAAAATGCTCCAGATGTGCACTCTGCATTCAAAATTGTCCCATATATGAAATTAAAAAGGACGAAAACAACACATCAAGAGGACTAATTTGCAAATTAAACGGATACAACAATAATCATTTAAGCGAAAAAGAAATAAGAAAAGATTTAAAAATATGTCTTAATTGCTCTAAATGTAAGTCCAATTGCCCATCTGGAATTGATACATCTTTAATTTTTGCATATAAAAATGCAACGCTAAATCCATCAAAACTAAGCCAAAGGTTATTATTGTCAATAAAATTATTACCGATAAAATTTTTATATTTTATAAATATTTTTAAAAAACACAAAAAAAATTCTCTAAAAAGCAATGTTTTATATTTTAAAGGATGCATTGCAAAAGCACAACACAAAACAACATATTTAGATGAAATATTCTACAATCCGGATTTTGCTTGCTGCGGTTTGCCGTATCTAACAAGCGGAGATTTAAAAAATTACAACAAAGTAAAAGAAAAAAATGCAAAATTAATAAAAGAAGCAAATATGGTTATTTTCGACTGTGCAAGCTGTAAAAGTGCGGTTATGGAATATGATAATTTATCTCAAAGCGATAAAGAAAAATTAATTTTCATAGTTGATTTAGATAAAAAATTTAAACTGAAAGAAAATTCAAAATACAAAAATAAAACAATAACCTTCCACAAACCCTGTCATATGGATAAAAAGGATTTTGAAAAAGTAGAAGAATTTTTGTCCTCTATTGATGATATAAATTATAAAAGATTGGATAATATAGACAAGTGTTGCGGTTTTGGAGGAAGTTATTTTGTTTTTCATCCGATAATTTCAACAAAAATTGCCTTAAAAAAAGCAAAAGATATCAAAAACACAAAAGCTGATTTGATTATAAGCGCATGTCCATCTTGCACATTTGGTTTAAGATACAACCAACTCATATCTTTTAATTTTAAAAAGACGTTAGAATTAAGAGATTTTATAGACAAAGAACTTATTGCAAAGTAGCATAATGCAATAAAATATCTATAATTTGCTTATGATTATTTAAAATAAATACAACCAAAATTGATACAACAAGACCAATTATTGCTTTAGTTAAGTCTTTTATAAGATGTTTATACACTTTCTTTTCTGTAATAAAGCGCAATCTATTATATAGAGCTATTTCTCTACCTGCTAAAACCCCTAAAAATACCCAAGTTGTGGACATTGGAATATTATTTACATATTGAAAATACAAAAGAATTAGTGCATAAACACAATCAATTATAGTAGCGCTTCTTGGGTCTTGAGTATTTGTTTTTAATTTAACAATATTCTGTATTTCTCCGCCTCTTTTATAACATAAAATATAAAGCAAACCCAAAAATACCGATAAACTTAATATTAACTGCAATAGGGTTAATTTTCTTGGAAGATATATAAATAATACTGCTCCATCTTGCAATAACCATGCGCTCCACAAAAAAGCAGTAGAAAGCCATTTTGCAACAATCCAAGGTTTTGTTATGGGCTTATTTTTCATATATAAAAATATTTTTTCAACACGTCTTGCAATGAAAAAATATAAAACCATAGAACAAATTAAAGCTGTAACATATCCTACAAAAGATTTTGCAATCATTAGACCAACAACGGTTGATGAAGAAAAAACACTTACAATTAAAAATGCGGTCGCAACAGGAATACCCTTTTTTGTTAAATACAAAAGCACTAAAGGAGGCAATATATGCCACCAATAAAAAGTTTGCGCATGAGGAATTCTATCCAACCTTCCAAATGCCATATCACCATCATTTAAAATCCAGCCTACAGTAAATGTCACAACCATAACAAAGCCGACATAAAGCCAAATTTGCCATACGGGTCTATTTTTTGTGGTATTTAAAAAAGTACCCAAAGTTTGTATTGCATCATTAGAAACACAAGCATACAGAGATAATAAAAACCCTGTAATCATAAAAATAAAGCTTGTTGTAATCTCAATCATATATTTTCCACTATTATCTATACATCAACAGAAGCCATAACTTCATCGCTTGCTTCAAAATTAGAATAAACATTTTGAACATCGTCATGTTCGTCTAATTTTTCAAGCAAAAGAACAACTTTTTTAGCTATTGAAGAATCTGTAATTTCACAAGAATTAGAAGGTATTCTTGTATAATCAGCGCTCTTTAAAATATAGCCTAGAGCCTCTAAACCTTTAACAGTTGCCTCAAAATTTTCGACTGAAGTTTTTATTTTATAATCATCTTCTTCTTCATCTTCCCAAACATCCATTGGGTCAAATTCCATACAATCTTCAAAAAGCTTTTCAAAATCAAACATTTTAACCACTTCTTTTGATCTTTTTCCTGCTTCTTGAGGTTTATCTATTGCAATTAATGCGCAAGGTTCAAAAATCCAACCTACACAACCTGTTTCACCTAAATTACCGCCAAACTTAGTAAAATAGCTTCTTATATCACCTGCGGTTCTATTTCTATTATCTGTTGCAGCTTCAATAAATATTGCAACACCGCCTGCACCATATCCTTCGTAAGTGATTTCTTCAAAATTATCGCCTTGAGAATTACCACATCCTTTATCTATCGCACGTTTAATTGTATCATTCGGCAAACCACCCGCTTTAGCTTTCTCAACTGCAGTTCTTAATCTAAAATTACCATTTAAATCTCCACCGCCAATTTTTGCAGCTATTATTATTTCTCTTGAAAATTTCGCAAAATTTGCGCCACGAGCAGCGTCTGCTTTTGCTTTTTTATGTTTAATATTTGCCCACTTTGAATGACCTGACATTTGTTTTCCTTTTTTAACTCTTTTTCTAATTAAATCATGCTAATTATTTATTGGCAATAAAAAACCCTCAATTTTGAGGGTTTTTAACAATTAATTTAATTTTGTACATCTTCCTAATTTATAAAAAATTTTAGCTGATTCCATTTGTGTTCTTGATACATCTCTATCGCACAATACATAAATGCCTGTATCTAGTGCTTTAACTTTGCAAAATCTTTGTTGAGCTACTTTACAGTTATATGTATCACCATATCCTTCAGCGTTAAAAAACTGTGTTTTAATTTCTTTATATTCCGCATCTTTTAGAACATCTTTTTTGTTCTTCAATTCTTTTGCAAGCTCCTTTTGATGTTTTTCTTGAGCTTTTTGTGCTTCTTTTTGAGCTTTTTGTTGAGCTTTAAGTGCTTCTTTTTGTGCTCTTTTTTGGGCTTTTGCGGTTTTATCCGCTGCCATAACAACAACAGAACCTGCCATAACCAGCGCTAAAAACAATACTAAAATTTTTTTCATATTCTTATCTCCTAGGATTACAATTAAATTATATCAAAACCTGTATATTTTCTCAAAACTTCTGGTACAATTATATGACCATCAGCAGTTTGAAAATTCTCGCAAATTGCAGCTAGAGTTCTGCCTACTGCTAGTCCTGAACCATTCAAAGTATGAACAAATTCTACTGTACCATCTTTTCTTCTAAATCTTATATTGGCTCTTCTTGCTTGATAATCGCCAAAATTAGAACATGAAGAAATTTCTTTATAATTATTATATGATGGCATCCAAACTTCTAAATCATAACATTTCTTAGCGCTAAAACCAATGTCGCCTGTTGATAAACAAACTCTTCTATATGGTAATTTTAATAATTCCAAAACATTTTCAGCATCACGAGTTAATTTTTCATGTTCATCTGCTGATTCTTCGGGTTTTGTTAATTTTACAAGCTCAACTTTATTAAATTGATGTTGTCTGATTAATCCTCTTGTATCTTTTCCTGCAGAACCTGCTTCTCTTCTAAAACATGGAGTGTATGCTGTCATATATTTTGGAAGCATTTCTTCATCTAAAATTTCATCTTGATAAATATTTGTAACGGGAACTTCTGCTGTTGGAATCAAATATAAATCCTCATCAACGCATTTGAACATATCTTCTTTGAATTTTGGCAATTGTCCTGTACCTGTCATTGTTTTTGAGTTAGCCATAACAGGAGGTAAAATTTCTTCATAACCCCTTGTTTGAGTGTGTGTATCTAAGAAGAAATTAATAATAGCACGCTCTAAGCGAGCACCTTTGCCACGATACAATGTAAAACGCGTATGAGCTAATTTAACACCACGCTCAAAATCAAGCATATCAAGCTCGGGACACAAATCCCAATGCGCTTTAGCTTCAAAATCAAATTTTGTAGGTTCACCCCATTTTTTAATTTCAACATTGAAGCTATCATCTACCCCTATTGGGATATTTTCATCGGGAGTATTTGGAATAAACAATAATGCTTCTTTTTGAGCTACATCAAGTTCATTTAATTTTTCTTCAAAAGATTTAATCTCATCGCCCATTTGACGAATTTGCGCTTGAAGTTCTGTTGTATCAATGCCATCTTTTTTCATAGCACCAATTTTATTTGATTCAGTTTTTCTTTTAGCTCTTAAATTATCTAGTTCAAATTGAATTTTTCTTCTGTCTTCATCAATTTTAATTACATTATCAACCGATAAATCGGGGTTTCTTCTTTTTAATAGTTCATTAATTTTTTCCGGATTTTCTCTGATTAATTTAATATCTAGCATTCTTGTTCCTCTTTAATTTTTTCTAAATATGATTTTAATTCCTTTATTTGTCTTGGTTTTATTTGTTTAATTTGACCTTTTTTTAAACCTGTTAATTCAATATTTGCATGTCTTATACGTTTTAAATTTATCACATTATAACCCAAAAACTCAAACATTTTTCTAATTTGTCTATTTAAACCTTGATATAAAATTATCTCAAATAAAGTTGAGTTTTTGTCTTCTTCTAATATTGCCCAATTACAGTATGCAATTTTACCTTTTTCAATTTCAATACCATCTGTCAATTTTTGGAGTTTATCGTCGCTCAATTTGCCATCAACTTTAACAATATATGTTTTTGCGACTTTTATAGATGGATGCGTTAATTCATAAGCTAAATTACCGTCATTTGTCATAATAATTAAACCCGATGAATCTTTATCTAATCTGCCCACAGGATTTAAGTGATGAAATTCCTTAGGCAAAATATCATAGATTGTTTTTCTTCCTTTTTCATCTGATTTTGTTGTAATATAGCCCGCCGGTTTATAGAATTTATAATATTCAAGTTTGTCAGCTCGAATTATTTTATCATCAATTGTTACTTTATCTTTAGTTCGAATTTCAAAGCCAAGCATAGTAACGACACTGCCATTTACTTTGACTCTGCCTGATAGAACATATTCATCAGCTTTTCTTCTTGAGCAAAAACCGCTTTGCGCTATATATTTGTTAATTCTCATATAGAAATTATACCATTAAAAAAGAAAAGCAAGGACATGTCCTTGCTTGTTTATAAAAATAACATGATTAAAAACTAGTTTGCAAGAATAATAACAACGCCAGAGCCACCAGAATAAGCTGGAGGACCTCCACTTCCACCACCACCTGTATTTTCGGTACCGGGTCTGCCTTCATCGCCGCCTCCTCCGAGACCTCCGCTGCCTGCCCAACACCAATCACCCCAATCGCCGCCGCCTCCGCCGCCGCCAAACCATTCTCCATCAAATTGCGTGCCATCTTCACCATCGCTACATGCCCCACCACCATTTGGTGCTCCTCCGTTCCTCATATATCCTTTTTGTCCTGCTTCTGCATATATGCTTCCAAAGTATGTTTTTTCCATTGCAGCGCCGATTGTAACGTTGTATTGCTTGTTAGTAGCAAAAGTAAACATGGTTTGATTTGTGTAGCCTCCGCCTCCGCCACCGCCACCATGTGTTCCGTGGACTACACCATTTCCGCCACCACCCACAAGGAATAATGTCATTTTTTTAGAATTAAGTGATGTAAATGTTCCCGATGATTTTAAATAAATCTTTTGCTTTCCATTTGCATTTACGGTTTCAGAATAACTTCCTGTGTATGTAAACAATAATTCGTTACTACCTTGTTCACACACCCCATTTTTCAACTCATACCCATCATTACATGCACTGCATTGTCCTGTTGTTAATAAACAACTTTTACAATTAGCAACTACACCAGAACAACTTTTACAAGCTGATGATGAACTTTGTCCTACTAAATCATTGTATGTTCCATCAGCGCATTTTGTTAAATTAGTTCCACCTGTACAATAATATCCCTTAGGACATTGTTCGCATACACTTGATGTTGATGTTGCATAAGTTCCTTTTTGACATTG
>CALUZF010000071.1 GCA_944325165.1 Candidatus Gastranaerophilales bacterium | reverse complement strand
GAACTATTACATGTTGTTGAAGGTCTTTCAGAATCAAATCCTATGATGGGTCTTCGTGGTTGCCGTTTAGGTTTAACATATCCTGAAATTAATGAAATGCAAGTTAGAGCTATATTTGAAGCTTGTTGCGATTTGGTTAAAGAAGGTCATAAAGTTCAACCTTGGGTAATGATTCCTTTAATTGGACATGTTAACGAACTTAAAGTTGCAAAAGATATTTTAGTTCGTGTAGCAAAAGACGTTATGGCTGAAAAAGGAGTTGAAGTTGAATATAAATTTGGTACTATGATTGAAATTCCTCGTGCAGCATTAACTGCAGACGAAATTGCAGAGCATGCAGAATTCTTCTCATTTGGTACTAACGACTTAACTCAAATGACATTCGGTTATTCAAGAGATGACGCTGAAGGTAAATTCTTAAATAGATACGTCGAACAAAAAATTCTTCCTGTAAATCCTTTTGAAACATTAGATACAAAAGGCGTTGGCGCATTAATCGAAATGTCAATGGAAAAAGGAAGAAAAGTTAACCCTGCTTTAGTTGGCGGTGTTTGTGGTGAACATGGCGGTGATCCTGATTCTGTTAAATTCTGCCATAAAATTGGCTTGAATTATGTTTCTTGCTCACCATTTAGAATTCCTCAAGCAAAACTTGCTGCAGCTCAAGCAGTTATTGAAAACAAGTAATTTTTCTAATTAATATTAATGACACCCTTTTTGGGGTGTCATTTTTATATACAAAACTTAATATTTTTTTATTTTAATGCAATTTATTTTTTTATCTGACTTCTTAAATTATATCGAAAGGTTTTTTATGAAGATTTCAATCAATCCTGTATATAATTTTTCTTTTAAATCAAGCGATAGAGTTGTTTATAGAGATTCCAACAATCAAATTTGCTCGTGCGATAGAAATGAATTGAGCGCTAGTCAAAGTGGCGATTTAATATATGCAAACTCTACTGCTTTTTTTAGGCCCGATTTAAATTTTGCCCATGAACAAAAATATTCAACTGTAGGCAATTGGATTGGTTTTAGAAAAACTATTGCCGATGAATTTAAAAATACACCAAAAGTTAATGTTTATGATTTTGCTTGTTCTGATGGTTCTGAAGCATATTCTTTGATTTTATCTTTAATTGATGAACTTGGTGAACAGGAAGCTAAAAAATTCTTTCCAATTTTAGCTTATGATATTGATGAAACAATGGTTGAAACTGCTAAAAATGGCGTTATTCCTTGTTATGATGATGATATTGATAGATTAGCTCAAAATGTTCATAATGAAACATTGAAGTTATACTATGGTATCGATTTTGCGCCTTCAAGATATCCTGCTCATTCTTTTTTAGCAAGCGACGCATTAAAGAAAAATGTTAAATTTAGTGCTGCAAGTATTCAAGATAAAATCTCTCAAGTTGAGCCATCTAATTCTTTGGTTTTGTGTCGAAATTTTTTACCTTATTTAGGTACAAAAGATATGCTTGAAGTTATTTGGCAATTGGGCAAAATTCTTGATGATTCATCTTTGCTTGTTATTGGACACTACGACAAATTTAAAGTTTATAATGCTTTAAATGCTTGCGGTTTTAGAGAAATTTATCCTTTTATTTTTAAAAAAGAAAAAGTACAATAACTTGTTATAATTTGTGTTTTTGACATATAATTATCTTATGAATAATTTACAAGAAAAATTGGATAAAGCACTAGAGTATATTAATTCACAAGAATTTGTATTAGCACAAAAAGAATTAGACGAAGTATTAAATATAGAGCCAGATAACATAGAAGCAATAAAAAACCTTGCTTTGTGTGAGGTTAATTTGGATAATCCGCCAAAGGCAATTGAACTTTTTAGAAAAGCTGTTGCTTTGGATAATGAAGATGCTGCAAGCTTGTTTTATTTGGCAACTTGTTTATCAAGAACGGGTGAAAAAGAAGAAGCGATTGAATTATTTAAAAAAGTTATCGATTTGCGACCTAATTATATAGACGCCTATAAAAGCCTTGCTATGATATATGTTGAATTTGGCGAGCTAGATAAGTCAATTGAATTGCTTAATAACGTTTTAAAAAATTCTGAAATCGAGCCTGATTATACTCTTTATTATATCCTTGCAACTTGCTACATGTTGAAAAAGGATAACATAAACGCTATTAAAAATCTTGAAATAGCGCTTGAGCTTAATTGTGAACATTTACCTATAATGAATAGTTTAAGCTCTTGTTATATGAATATTGGCGAATTTGATAAAGCGCTTGAGGTTTTAGAAAAAGCATTTAATTTAGATGAAAAAAATGCCTTAACTGCTTATAATTTAGGTATTTTAAACCAAAAAAAAGAAAAATTTCAAGAAGCTCTTAAATACTTTCAAATTGCATATCAATTAGAGCCTTCAGTTACAATGTTGTCATCTTTGGCTTTTTGTGCGCTTAAAGCGCAAGAATATATGATGGCTTGCGTTATGTATAAAAATCTTGTTATGCTTTATCCTAATAATACTGAGTATCGATATTCTTATTTAGAATGTCTTGAAGCGACTCAGCAGTATAAAGAAGCATTGGAAAATGTTAATAAGCTTTTGGATGATGATGAAAAAAATATCGATTTAATTAAAAGAAAAGGCGCACTTTTAAGAAAGCTCGATTTTTGTGAAGAAGCGATTGAAACTCTTTCAACATTATTACACAGAGGAAAAATTGACGTTGAAGTATATTATAATCTTGCCTATGCTTATGTTCAGATGGGTGATTATGATAACGCAAAAGAAATGTTTAAAAAATGTATAATTTTAGAACCTAATAATCCTTATGCACATAAAGATTTGGGTGTTTTATATCTAAAGATGAATTGTTACGAATGGGCAGTTGATGAAATGCTTGAAGCAATAAATCTTGAAGATGATATAGCAGAATTTTATTATTCTTTAGGTGTTGCTTATTTAATGTTGAGCAATATTTTAGAAGCTAAAAAAGCTTTAATAAAAGCGAATGAACTTGAGGAAAATAATCCTGATACATTGGCTTTTCTTGGATATATTTATATGCTTGAGCATGATAATGAAAAAGCGCATGATATTTTGCAAAAAGCCTTGAAAATTGCTCCTGACAATTTTATTGTAAAAAGTCATTGTGCTAAATATTACTTTCAGCTGAAAAAATATGATGTAGCTATTGAATTTTTAAATGACATAATTGAAAAAACTCAAGATGATGAAACAGTTAATATGCTTGGCATTTGCCAGATGGAGCTTGGCGAATATGAAAAAGCTATGGGCTCTTTCTTTAGATTAGTTAAAATTTATCCTAAAAACCATATATTATTAACAAATTTAGCTAGATGCGAATTTAAATCTAATAAAATCAATGAAGCAAAAGAACACCTAAGGCAAGCTTTAATGGTATTTGATGATTATAAGGAAGCTTTAGATTTGCTCGAGGAGATAAATAATGGAAAATAAACTTCGTATAATGTCTGGAATGCGTCCGACAGGCAAACTTCATTTGGGTCATTATTTAGGAGTGCTCAAAAATTGGGTAAGTCTTCAAGATGAATATGAATGTTATTTTTCTATTGCTGATTGGCATGCGCTGACTACAAAATATAATCAAACATCCGATATGAAGCAAAATGTTCAAGATGTCTTATTGGATTGGCTTTGCGCTGGTGTAGATTGTGAAAAATCGGTTATATATTTGCAATCTTTAGTGCCTCAAACAGCGTGTTTACATATATATCTTTCTATGGTTACTCCTCAAAATTGGGTTGAGAGAGATCCTACGCTAAAGGATTTAGCTAAGATTATGAAAGATAAACAAGAAAATATGTCTAATCTTTCTTATGGTTTATTTGGCTATCCTGTTTTAATGACGGCAGATATTCTGACATTTAACGCGCATTTAGTTCCTGTTGGAATTGATCAAGTAGCACATGTTGAGCTATCAAGAGATATTGCAAGAAGATTTAATAATATATACGGGGTTGACTATTTTATAGAGCCTCAGCCAAAATTGACCCAAGTTCCATTATTAAAAGGACTTGATGGTAATAAAATGGGAAAATCTTTTAATAATGATATTAAAATATCTGATAGTTCTGAAATCACTCAAAAGAAAATTATGACAGGAATTACAGATAGAAATCGTATCAGAAAAGACGATAAAGGCAATCCTGATAATTGCGAAGTAATTTACGATTATTGGAAAATTTTTGGTTCTGATGATGATTTAGCAATGGTTTGTGATGGTTGTAAAAATGCCACAATGGGCTGTGCTGAATGCAAAAGAAAATTAGCTCAAAAAATTAACGACCAACTTGCACCATTAAGAGAAAAAAGAATAGAGCTTGTTAATGATATGGACAAAGTTAATGGTATTTTGCATGATGGCTCAAAGAAAGCTCAAATAAAAGCTCAAGAGGTGCTAGATGGTGCCATTGATGTAATTAAAATGTATAAATGAGGATAAAATGATGGATGTAATTAGTATTTTTGAAGATTTGGTTAAAATCCCTTCGCCGTCTTTGCATGAAGAAAATGTCGCAAAAAAAATTATGGAATATACCTATAATAATGGTATTAATGCATATTTAGACGATTATCAAAATGTTATAGTTAAAGTGCCAAAAAATTGTGAAGGCAAAAAACCTTTGTTATTATCAGCCCACATGGATGTAGTTGGAAATAGCTCGCCTATTAATATTTGCTATTCTGAGGATAAAAAATATATTAAAACAGATGGCTCAAGAACACTTGGTGCTGATGATAAAGCGGGTGTTGCATCTGCACTATTTCTTGCTATATTTTTAGCAAAAAACCCAGAAATTAAACATGGGGGACTTGAAATAGTTTTCACACGTGATGAAGAAACAAATATGACAGGGATAAATAACGTTAAATTTAACGAGCTTGAAGCTCAAAATGTTCTTGTTTTAGATTCTGATTCATTGGGTAATTTTGAAATTGCAGGTGCTGGCTATACTAATATTGATATTGAAGTAACAGCTAAATTAGGCGGTCATAGCGGAAATGATATTCAAGATAAAAAACGCTATAATGCTGCAAAATTAATGGCTGATTTGGTTTCAAAATTGCCAAATGGGCCTTATAAAGTTGAAAATGGCTTTACAATAACATCTTGCAATTTAGGCTCAATTATTGCAGGCGCTACTGATATCGGGATTGAAAGACTTTTGGATATGGAAAAAGTTGAAAAACCATATTCTAAAACTTTAATTTCAAAATGCGCAACAAATGTTATAAATACAAGTGCTTATGCTCAATATTCACTTAGAAGTTCAGTAAAAAAATACGAAGAAAAACTTTTAGCTAAATTTCAAAAGCAAATTGATAAATTTAATAAAAAATATGGCGAATTTGCAAATGCAAAAATGTCTACAAGCATACATTTATTGCCTTTTGAAAAATCGCCTAATCAAGAATTGAGCGATATAGCTAAAAAAGTTGGCAAGAAAATTAATCTCAATGTTAAAGTTCAATCATTCCATGCGGCTGCTGAAACTCATATTTATGCAAATAAGAAAAATAAATTCAATGAACAATTTAGACCTGTTTTGGTTGGTGTTGCAAATATTGAGTCAATGCATTCGCCAAATGAAAGAATGGAGATTGAAAGCTTAGTCAAAGGCTATGAATTTATAAAAGAAATTTTCTTAGAATATAATAAGTAATTGTTGCATAACTTAAATTTCACTTGTTTTGAAAATATGTTTATGTTAACTTTTACGATATATCAATCACCAAAGGAGAAAAAATGAAAAAATACGATTTATTTACAATAATCAAACCTAATTTAGACAACGAAGAAGCTGATAAAGTAGTTGCTCGTGTTGAAGAAATAATCAAAACATTGGGCGGTTCAGTTTTAGAATGCGATAAAATGGGCAGAAAAAAACTTGCTTATGAAGTTCAAGGTTTTCTTGATGGTTTTATGGTAAGCCAAGTTGTAAATGTTCCTGCCGATAAAGTTGCTGAATTAAAAAGACAATTAAAATTAAACGATTCAATTATTCGTGTTATGTTTACAACTAAGGAATGTGCATAAATGACATTAGCAAAAGCTTTTATTACAGGTTCTGTTGTTAAAGCACCTGAAAAAAGATTTACACAAAATGATATGGCAATTGCTGGTTTTACAATTAATTTTGACCCTGCAAATGAAGGATTAATCAGAGTTGTTGCTTTCGGACAATTAGCTGATACAATTACATCTACAATTAATATTGGCGACAATGTTGCTGTTGAAGGTAGGTTGCAAGTTAATTCTTATAAGTTGCCAAATGGTAAAGACAAAAAAGTTTTTGAAATTAGTGCAAATTCTGTTGAAAAAATTGGCGCTTCTCAAGGTGTCGTTTCTTCTTCATCAAATGCACAAAATGAAAATATAGTTTCATTTAATCAAGATGAAATAGCACAAGATTTAATTGATGAAGATGAAATTCCGTTTTAAAGATATATAACTGACTAAGGTCGAATAAAAAACTAGAAAAGGACTTAATTAAAAATGGCTAAAGATTTAAAAGACGTAAAAAAGAAAAAAAATTGCGCTTTCTGTAATGATAAAATTGATAGCTTAGATTATAAAGATACAGCTAAATTAAAAAGATTTTTATCAGAAGCAGGAAAAATTCTTCCAAGAAGAATTACAGGCACTTGCGCACGTCATCAAAGAATGCTTTCAAATGCAGTTAAAAAAGCTAGAGAAGCTGGTTTGATGGCATACGTATTTGAAAACTAATTTTAAAGTTTTGTTTTAGGAAAGCTCCAATTTTATTGGAGCTTTTTTAGTTTGTAAATTGTGGTATAATTTTTTTATGATTTCTATTGGCGTTGATATTGAAGATATTTCTCGTTTTTTAAGCAAAACCTTGGAAAATGATTCAAAATTTTTATATAGAATTTTTACTCAAAATGAGATTGATTATTGTTTTCAAGCGAAAAACCCTGCTCCTCGTTTAACTGCAAGATATTGTGCTAAAGAAGCAGTTGTTAAGGCTTTTTCAAATATATATAATCGAGCAATTCCTTATTCTAAGGTTGAAGTGTGCAAAAATAAAAATGGCTCTGTTTATATTAATTTCTTAATTGAAGAATTAAATAAATATAACGTTTCGCTTTCAATTTCTCATGAAAAAGATAAAGCTGTTGCTTTTGTTGTTGTTGAATGTTAAGAAATGTAACAAAAATAAAAATATAAGCAATTTTTTAATTTATATATACTTTATATATATGTAAGACATAAACCTTCCCCCCCTACATTTTGTTTTAAACTTTTCACACACTAACCTTTTTACACGAGAATTTAAAAGATTTTCACAGCCTTTCAATTATTGAAAGGCTTTTTATTTTTTAATTATTTTGAGTTATTATAGTAATGTAATTTAAGGAGTGTAAAAATGTATAATGTATTTGTGAAAAAACAAGGGCAATACAACCCTGATTTGGTTGGTGAATTTTCAAATATTAACGATGCGGTTAATCTTGCAACAAGTTTAAAAGAAAAAGATTCTACAATTTCTTATACCATTGAAGAAACTACAGGTCATTTTGATAGTTATGGTGAACCGATTTCAAATGTTGTTAAAAGAGGTTAATTAAAAAATACCCTGTTTTAAACAGGGTATTTTTTTGTAAAGAAAAGGGGGATAATTTATCCCCCACGTATGGTTTAAAAAATAACATGAAAAATTTATTTTTGTATCATTAAAATAACTACACCAGAGCCGCCTGTTCCGCCATTTCCGTGGCCACAAGAACCACCTCCGCCACCACCTGTGTTTGGTGTACCATCCGCACCATCTCTCGCCCATTGATTTGCACCGCTACCACCTCCGCCTCCTGATGGTGCTTCACATGTTCTACTTACATCACCGCCTGAACCTCCACTTGCATAGATTATTCCGTCAATTTCCATGCCTAGTGAACCAACGGTGCAATGGCCATATCCTCCTGTACCTCCCCTTCCTGTACCAGAGCCACCTGTGTTGCCGTTCCCTGGGCCTCCTCCTTTTCCAATTATATTTACAAAACTTGTTTGATTACCAGCAACTGCTTTGGATTTACCATAAATATGTCCCATACCGCCTGCTCCAATTACTACTTTATATGTTTGGCCGTTTGCTAACGATACGTTACTCTTGGTGATGTAGCCGCCACCACCTCCGCCACCTGCATTGTTATAGTCCGTAGCAGATCCACCACCTCCACCACCTATTACATAAACAATTCCATTTGCATCAGATTTTGCAGTTAATGTTCCATTGCTTGTAAATATTAATTTATGTTTTGTAGTTGTTTTATCTTCAGTATAAGCACCTGAATAAGTATATTTAAAATCATTATCTTTCTGTTCACACACCCCATTTTTCAATTCATACCCGTCATTACATGCACTGCATTGTCCTGTTGTTAATAAACAACTCTTACAATTAGCAACTACA